>JBBDSB010000455.1:0-27163 GCA_040905205.1 Cyclobacteriaceae bacterium | reverse complement strand
ATTTACTTTTTGGGTCAAGCCAAAAAGTAACAAAAAAGTCAAGACAAAAAAATCCTTCCCCCCACAAGCCTGCCGCCCCCCCGGTTTTTTGTCCGCCTACCGCACTACATTTAATTGAAATAAGCATAAATTAGAAAACTGTCTTATTTTAAAATATAAAAAAATTTTTCAGAATTGATTTAGGTTTTGTTCAAGTAAAGCGACTTTCACAAAACAGAAAAGGCTTCAGGCAGTTAGCGTTATTAAAAATTATAAGTAAAATGCCTTACTTTTTCTTCACCAGTAATTGGTGTGGAGCGGTAAAAGTCCAAGGCATACTGGTCCACCTTTTCTGCCTGAACAAACACTTCTTCATAGCCAGCAGCTTGGCAATGGCCCACCACGGCAGCCATTAATTGCCTGGCGATCCCTTTCCTTTGGTATTCAACTGACACGGCCAAGTCATAAACATAGGCCAGCGGTTTCTCTGAATAGTATTGCTCCAGGGTATAAACCGTCAATCCCCCAAAACCTTACCTTCCTTTTCTGCCACAAAAACCATAAATCCGGGGATTTGCAATATCCTTCTGAGATGGTCCAGAGAGGGCAACTGAAAATTTTTCATTTCGAATACCTTTTCAAATACCTGAATAAGGGCCTGAAATTGTTCAACTTCCAGGGGAGAAAGTTTTTTGATAAAAAGATTTTCCATTTCGGGAATTTCCTCCTGTTTTCGCTGGGACCCCACGTTAAATTAGGTTGAAAAGACTGGTTTTGAATTTCTTTTTTTTACGGAGAGCAGTGAACCTTAGTTTTTTTGTTTACTAAAAACCGGGGATTTTATTTTTGATTTGTTTTTTCCAATTAAAAGATTAAGTTTAATACCTTACTTCTCAATCATTTTGAAAGTTGATGTAAAATCCGCAAATTATAATTAGATTTGCTAAATTTAGGTCAAGTTGACAATAGGTTAAAAATGGCAAGTTTTGGACATTTCATAAAAAAGGAAAGAGAAAAACGAGATTGGACACAAACGGAATTTGGTAATAAAATTGGAATAAATACCAGTGCCATTTGCCGAATTGAAAATGGAACACAAAGATTCAGTATCTCAAAGCTCGAAAAACTTTCCCAAATATTTAAAATTGATAGTCAAATCATTAACGACCTATTTTTTGCCGATAAA
The DNA here is from genome assembly GCA_040905205.1 of Cyclobacteriaceae bacterium. Classification (GTDB taxonomy): domain Bacteria; phylum Bacteroidota; class Bacteroidia; order Cytophagales; family Cyclobacteriaceae; genus Cyclobacterium. Next base: position 25,998 of record JBBDSB010000455.1, on the reverse strand, counting down.
TTCGCGAGAGAAGCAAACAAATACAAATGTTCTGATTCCGTGTTTTCAGTGGCAGAAAAAACATCAAATTATTTAAAAAATATTAACGCTGTACAAGGGAAATTAGATTTATAATATGAGTTACAAAATTGAAGAACCGCAATTAAGAATTTATTCGCCACCAACTGATGTATCCATTCCTCACTCTAAAAACAATGAAAGAATTGGCGTTATTTCATTGTTTTCAGGATGTGGAGGTATGGATTTTGCTTTTCATCAAACAGGATTCGACATAAAATGGGCAAATGACATTGATGTAAAGGCATGTGAAACTTATGCAAAAAATATTGGAAGTCATATTGTTAGTGGTGACATAACTCAATTAGATTATTCTCAAATACCCAATGCTGAATTAATTCTTGGAGGTTTCCCTTGTCAGGATTTTTCGATGATTTGGAAACGAGGTGGAATAAATACCGACCGTGGGAATTTATACCAAAACTTTGTGGAAATAGTTTCAAAAAAGAATCCTTTAATGTTTATCGCGGAAAATGTGAAAGGAATTTTAACCGCGAATAAGAAAAAAGCTATAAAACAAATTATGGCAGATTTCTCAGCAACGGGAAAAACTGGTTATAATACAACACCCCACTTAATTAATTTTGCCGATTATGGTGTAGCTCAATTGAGGGAAAGAGTACTTATAATTGGAATCCGAAAGGATATTGACCAATATTTTGATATTCCTGCACCAACGAGGGATTTTAATAACTATTTCTCTTCAAAAGAAGCATTAAAGGATGTAGAAAAAGTAAAGTTTAATAATGAACATCAAAATATTCAACCAAGCACGGTCGAGAAATTAAAATTAATTCCACCCGGGGGAAACTTTACTAATATTCCTAAAATCTCACCACATTACGTTAAAGGGATGATATCACATGTTTACAGAAGATTACACCCAAATAAACCTTCCACGACAATTATTGCAAGTGGAGGTGGTGGCACTTGGGGTTATCATTATGAAGAACCAAGACCACTTACAAATCGAGAGAGAGCAAGACTATTTGGATATCCTGATGATTTTATTTTTGAAGGATCAATTAGCGAAGTTAGAAGACAAATAGGAAATTCCGTCCCACCAGCAGGTATCCTGCCTTTTGCTAAACATATAAAATTATTTTTGGAAAACGTTAAATCTAATGTATACTAATGTTTTAAAATATGGTGGCGATTTCAGAAACCTATTAAATGAGGAATTTGCAAATTCAAAAAATGTCACTATAGCAGCCGGCTATGCTTCTCTTGACGTAATTCACGCATTTGAGAAATCTTTTATTAAAATCGCTGAAAATGGAGGAATTTCTCGATTACTTTTAGGAATGGCTTTTTATGAAGGATTAAGCCAAAAGAAACTTGATTCCGTATCAAAGTTAAACACTTCTCTTAAAAAAATTAATGACCAATCAGGGGTTTATGTTACTAATGGAAGAAGGTACCACGGAAAAGTTTATCAATTTGACTATGATGGGTTATCAAATATTTATGTTGGTTCTTCAAATTTTTCTTCAAGTGGTACTAAGGGAAACATAGAATGTACTGTTCCAATCAAAGATGGAGACCAAAAAATTAAATTAATCAACTTTTTAAATGACCTGTATTCTCCAGCTTTTGCAATTTCAATAGATAAAGCAGAAATCACCGTCCCTGGAAAGAAAAAAATTGTAATAAGCAAGGTCCAGAATTTATGGATTAATCTTAAAAGATATGACCCCTCCTTAATAAAAATTGATAAGTTACCAAAGTTTGTGTTTCCATTTAAAAGAGTTGCTGAAAAAGAAAAATCAAATCTTAATGTGTATTTTGGTAAAGGAAGATGGAGTCGTAGTACAGGGAAAATAAAACCAAGACCCTGGTATGAAATTGAACTAATTGCAAGTAATGATTTAAATTCACAACCATTCTATCCAAGAGGGGACTTTTTAGCATACACCGATGATGGATATATAATTCCAATGAGAACTCAAGGGGACTATTATAAAAACATTCGGTCAAAAAATAGTTTACAAATATTTGGAATATGTCTTAAAGGAAAACTTGAAAGAAGTGGAGCTTTAAAAAAGTATGAACCTGTAACCTTAGAATCCTTAGAAGAATATGGACAAGACCAATTGGAATTTTATAAAATTGAGGAAGGAAAATACTTTATGAAATTTTGAAGCCAATACTAATAGACTATTCATTTGTGATCTATTCCTTCTTTGCCACATTCAAAAAACACGAGCTCAACCCATATAAATGACTCAGGAATTCCCTTGAAAACTTCATGTAGATAAACCACAAAAACATCCGTGACCTTTACCTACAGAACTACAAATCCAACTCTTACCTATAGTAGGTGGGATGCATATAACCAAAGAGAAAAACTTGAATTATGAAAAATAGTCCATGAAAATTGTCTACTAATGAGGTAATATCGGGATTTAGGGGAGCCAAACAGGTTTCCCCGATAACCCACTTCTACCAAAAAAACACCTAACATGAACTACAGAAAATTTGGAAACACCAATTTGACCGTCAGTGAAATCGGATTTGGGGCCTGGGCCATTGGTGGGCCGGCCATGGCAGGAGATACGCCAATAGGCTGGGGCCAGGCAGATGATGCCACTTCCAAAAAGGCGCTGTTAAAAGCACGGGATCAGGGCATCAATTTTTATGACACGGCGGATTTTTATGGCCTGGGTCATTCAGAGGAGCTGATAGGGAAGGTGTTATCCGAAGATCCAGAAGTCCTGCTGGCCAGCAAGGTAGGTCACCGGATCAAAAACGATGGTAGTATTTACATGGATTATTCCAAAAAACATATTTTGGCTTCCTGTGAAGGTAGCCTGAGGCGGCTCAAAAGAGACTGCATCGATTTTTACCAATTACATACCGCCAAAGTACAGGATTTGGAAAATGGGGAATGCCTTGAAGCTTTGGAACAACTAAAAAAGGAAGGCAAAATCCGTTATTGGGGGGTTTCTTTAAATACCTTCGACCCCCATCCGGAAGTGGCTTTTTTGTTTGGTAAGGAATTGGGGCATGGATTTCAACTGGTGCTGAACATCATGAATCAGGAAGCGCTGCCCATTGTAGAGAGGGCTACCGGGTCAGGCCATGGGGTAATCGCACGGATGCCTTTCCAATTTGGGCTGCTCACTGGTAAGTTTTCCAAAGCCAGCCGCTTTCCTTCGGATGACCACCGTCGGTTCAGGCTTCCGCCGGACTTATTGGGTAAGTATTTGGACACCTTGGAACCGGTTTGGAAATTGGCAGAAAAATATGAAATCAGCCAGGCCCAGTTGGCACTAAGCTTTATCCTTGGGGTTGAAGGAATTTCTACCGTGATTCCAGGCATCAGGACACCGGAACAGGCTATTGAAAATTCCGCAGGCACAGTGAGGCTATCGAAGGAAGATCAGGCCTACTTGCAATCCCTCTATTTGTCCGAATTTAAAGCCTTGATCAAATAATGAATTGCTTTTGCAGCCATTTTACCTTGCTGAAATCAGTGCAATATTAATCACTTCCATGCCTGTTGACTTCACTTTTGGGTTGGGGTGCATCAGTTCCCAAGAAGCCGGATTTTCCGGTAATTTCAATGCTACCGGGAAACCTAAGGCCCCATCAGGGATAAACTGCGCCATCGGACAATTTGCTGTCCGATTTCGGGCTTTTTATTTTGCGAATTCCCCAAAAAATCCTTCCTGGCTTTATAAATGAGCTTTTTGAAATTGGCATAACATTGGTATAATTTTCAAAAATAAATATTCTATCCTTCTGCTATGAGACTGTTTACCGGACTGGTGCTTTGGGCCATTCTTTTTGTGCTTTGTTGGCCCATTGCCATTTTGTTGCTTTTACTTTTCCCTTTGATCTGGCTGATCCTGCTGCCTTTTCGCCTGTTGGGCTTTGGGGTCACGCTTACCTTATCCATGATTTTTGCCCTGTTTATGTTGCCCTTCGCTTTATGGCGTTGACAGGGATTTTTTGGAGAAGATCAACAATCCCAAATAGGCGATGGCAGCATTGACCAGCAGGATTTCAAATCCGAATTGAAAACCATTAAACCAGTTTGCAGCATTCCAATCGATCACAAAAGATAAGGCGGGACTGATCAGGCAGATATAAGGCACCCACCTGTCCCGTATACCTAACTTATTGGTCAGGCCAAAAGCAAACAAGCCCAAAAGGGGTCCATAGGTAAATCCGGCGGCTTTGAAAACCGCACTGACAACACTTCTGTCATTCACCTCATTAAACAGCACAATGGTCAGGAATACGATAAAGGTGAACCCTATATGAATCCATTTTCGGGACCTGTCCTGGTTAATTCCTTTTTTTGAGGGTAGGTCAATGATGTCAATACAAAAAGAGGTGGTCAGGGCTGTCAGGGCAGAATCTGCGCTGGAAAATGCCGCCGCCGTAATACCCAGCAAAAAAACCACACCAGCCAGGGTGCCAAAATGGTTCAGGGCGAGGGTAGGGTAAAGCTCATCCGTAGCACCAGGCAGGGCAAGTCCATTTTCCAAAGCAAAATGGTAAAGCAGTACCCCTAATGCAAGGAAGAGGATGTTGGAGAGGAAAAAGGAAATGGAAAACCAGAAAATATTTTTTTGGGCATCCTTTTGGTTACGACAGGTCAGGTTTTTTTGCATCACATTTTGGTCCAGTCCATTCATGGCAATGGTAATAAAAATTCCCCCGGCAAACATTTTGAAGAAGTTCTGGCTGGTATTGCCCTCCCAAACAAAGATTTTAGAAAGGTCACTTTCTCCGATGAGGGCAAGGATTTCACCCCCGGTTTTCCCCAGTTGGTGGGCGATTACCCAAATGGTTATGATCACAGCCAAAAGGAGGAAAGCGGTTTGCAGGGTATCCGTCCAAACGATGGTTTTAATACCACTTTTGTAGGTATAGAGCCAGATCAGTAACATGGTGGTGAATACAGAGACATAGAAGGGAATTCCAAAGGCATCGAAGAAGGCAATCTGTAAAACGGTGGCTGCCAAAAATAAGCGGAAAGAAGCACCGATGGTTTGTGAAATCAAAAATATGGTAGATCCCGACAGGTAAGTTTTGTGTCCGAATCTGGTTTTCAGGTATTCGTAGATCGATATCAGGTTCAACTTATAAAACAGAGGAATCAACACCAGGGCGATGACCAAATAACCTACCATATTGCCCATGACAAATTGCAGATAAGCCCAATTGGTGCTACCCACTTCCCCTGGCACGGAGATAAAGGTAACCCCGGAAAGGGAGGCTCCTACCATCCCAAAGGCAACAAGAAACCATGGAGATTCCCTGTTTCCGGTGTAGAAGGTCAGGTTGTCGGATTTTAAAGAAGTGAGGTAGCTGATCATAAACAAAAGCCCAAAATAGCCTGCAATGACACCAAAAACGAGTTGTGGACTCATGAGATCCTGATTTACCTATTTAATATGGAAAATTTTTCCCCAATGATAATCATTTTCTTGAAATCCATTTAGGGGCAATTGACAAAAATGGTATCTTTCCAAAAACTTTCAAAGAGTTGATCGATATATGAAAATAAATATTGCGCCCCATTCAGAGGTAATCTTACCCATTTTATGAAAAGTCCACTTTATATTTCTTCCAGAGCCATCCTTTTTGCTCTTTGTTCGGGATGCTTACTTTTGACCAGTTCTTTGGTTTTTTCGCAAAATGAAGCCCCTCCCTATTTGGATGCAAGGTACAGGCATTGGGCAGATTCGGTTATTTCTACCCTGAGTTTGGATGAGCGGATCGCTCAGTTGATCATGATCCCAGCTTATTCCAATAAAGACCAGGTACATATCGATTCCATCAGCCAGCTGGTCAAAAAACATGGGGTGGGGGGTATCATTTTTTTTCAGGGAGGTCCGGTAAGGCAGGCCACCATGACCAACCAGTTACAGAAAATATCCAAGGTGCCCCTGATGATTTCCCTGGACGGAGAGTGGGGTTTAAAGATGCGTCTGGACAGTACGGTGCGGTTTCCCTATCAGATGGCATTAGGTGCAATAGAGGATGAAAATTTATTGTATGAAATGGGTGAGGAAATTGCCTGGCAATTCAGGAGAACAGGTGTACATGTGAACTTTGCCCCGGTGGTGGATATCAATAATAATGCGAACAATCCGGTGATTGGTTTCCGTTCCTTTGGCGAGGACAAGGAAAACGTCACCCGGAAATCCATGGCCTATATGAAGGGGATGCAGGACCATGGCGTTTTGGCTTCTGCCAAGCACTTTCCAGGACATGGTGATACGGATGTGGATTCCCATTATGGGTTGCCTGTCCTTCATTTTTCCAAAAAGCGCTTACAGGAAATAGAATTGTACCCATTTAGAAAATTGATGGAGGCGGGATTGGGAAGTGTGATGGTGGCCCACATGAATATACCCGCTCTGGATAGTACTTTGAATTTAGCGTCTACTTTATCCCATCCTATTGTAACAGGATTATTGAAAGAGGAAATGGGGTATGAGGGATTGGTTTTTACGGATGCCCTGAACATGCAGGCTGTGGCGAAATTTTATCCCCCGGGGGTTTTGGATGCAAAGGCTCTATTGGCGGGGAATGACATCTTGCTCAATACCATGGATGTACCTGCCGCCATCCGTGAGATTAAAGCGGCATTGGAAAGGCATGAAATTACCCAGGAGGTCATTGATGAAAAGGTATTGAAAGTGTTGAAAGCCAAAGCCTGGATGGGATTGGACCATTGGAAACCCATCAAAACGGATAACCTGATCGCTGATCTCAACCGTCCAAAGGCACGTTACCTAAGTCGAAAACTGACTTCCGCTTCATTAACCCTGCTGCGAAATGAAAATGATTTGCTGCCAGTCAAAGGCCTTGAAAATATAAAAATCGCAACCCTTTCCCTAGGTGCAGCAGACACGACAGCTTTCCAAAAGGGCTTATCCCGGTATGGGAAAATGAGCCATTTCTTTTTCCCAAAAGAAGGGGGAATCCAGGAACTCCAGGATTTAAAACAAAAATTGTCGGATTTTCAGTTGGTCCTTGTGGGCATTCATGGATTAGGGATCCGGGCAGGAACTAACCAATTTGGCATTACACCTGAAATGAATGTATTGATCCGGGAGCTGACGGAAAGCCATTCGTTGGTGGTGAGTGTTTTTGGCAATGTTTACAGCCTGGCTGAAATACAGGGACTGGATAAGGTTCAGGGATTGATTGCCGCTTACCAGGAAACGCCATTGACTCAGGATTTGGTGTCCCAAATTATTTTTGGCGGTATTGGCGCTGAGGGACGGTTACCCGTTCAGGTTTCATCTTATTTTAAGAAGGGAAATGGCTTGAAAACTGATGGTGGATTTCGAATGGCTTATACGGATCCTGAGGCCATAGGCATCGCAACCGACAATTTATCGGGCATTGATTCTTTGGTGCATTTGGCCATCCGGGAAAAGGCCATTCCTGGCGCCCAGGTTTTAGTCGCCAAAGATGGAAAAGTCTTTTACCATAAAGCCTTTGGTCACCATACCTATGATTCCTTGAAGGCCGTTGATTTGGAGGATTTGTATGATCTTGCCTCCATTACCAAGATCAGCACCTCCCTTGCTGCATTCATGCATCTTAAAGGTAAGGGTCAGTTTGATGAAGGCGAAACTTTGGGTACCTATTTAAGCATGGCAAGGGGAACCAATAAAGAAAATTTAATATACAGTGATATTCTTACCCACCAGGCCAGGTTACAGTCCTGGATTCCTTTTTGGAAATCCACTGTCAGAAAAAGCGGCAAATTTAAGTGGTATACCATGAAAAGTGATTCCTCAAGAAGGTTTCCGATTCGGGTGGCTCAAGACCTGTTCATCCACAGAAAATATGATCAAAAGATTTATAAAGAAATATTGGAATCGCCCTTGAATCCTGAACCTGGATATGTTTACAGTGATTTGTCCTTTATTCTGGCACCAAAGGTGGTAGAAGAGATCACCGGTGTCCCTTTTTTCCGGTATTTGGATAAAAATATTTATACCCCGATCGGCGCCAATAACCTGACCTTCAATCCTTATCAGCATTATCCAATGTCAGAAATTGTTCCATCCGAGCTGGATGAACTGTTTAGGAAACAACTTTTACAAGGTACCGTTCATGATGAGGGAGCTGCGATGTTGGGGGGTATCAGTGGACATGCAGGTTTGTTTGGTACGGCAAATGATTTAGCCAAACTGATGCACCTGTACCTTTATGATGGGCTTTATGCCGGGCAGCAGCTTATCGCCGCGGGAGTGATATCCACCTACTCCAAATGCCAGTTTTGTGATAAGGGTAATTACCGGGGGATGGGTTTTGACCGTCCCAATAAACCGGGAGACCCCAATGGAAATGCGGCGGCGAGTGCACCGGAGACCAGTTTTGGGCACTCAGGTTTTACGGGCACCTATACCTGGATAGACCCTGTTAACGGTTTGGTTTATGTCTTTCTTTCCAACCGGGTTTATCCTACAAGGGAAAACAGAAAGCTGTATCAACTGAATATCCGGACGGAAGTATTGGAGCAGGTCTATCAGGCTTTAAATCATCCGTTAAGGATAAAAGATAAATAAAATCCTGCCCAAAAAGAAGGGAAGAGGCAATGGCCTAACTTTGCTTAAGTATTTCCATTTTAAGGCTTTTAACCTTTTCTAAAGTAAGGGGTTTGGTGATGTAACCCGTAACAATACCGTAAGCATTGGCTTTGTCTACCTCTTCCTGATTGATGGAGGAGGAAACCACATAAATTTTCATGTTTTCCGGTAATTCTACCGTGGAAATCATATCCAGAAATTGCCAGCCATTCATGATGGGCATGTTGATGTCCAATAGTATGACATCAGGTAGGGGTTGGTTTTGCTGTAAACGATGCTGCAGGTCTTTCCAGGCAAGCTCCCCGTTAAGAAAATAAAAAGCTTCTTTGGTAAAGTCAGAAAATCCCATCAACTTTTTTGTGCCGAAATTGTAAAGGGGATCATCATCTATGATGTAGGTTATGCCTATTTTTTCCATAAAAATTAAGGAATCTTATTTAAACAACAAAAGTATCATGATTTAATTTTCATTTACCATTAAATGTAAATTAATTTTTTCAGGAAGGGTCAACCATTGGTATAATTTTTTCTTGGATCGCTATAGAATCCAAGAAAATGGATGAAATTTTCTTTTCGTAGCTATGATTATCCGAAAACCGGTTTTTTTTGTTTATTTTACATTTATTAAAACAAAAACAATTTAAATCAATAAAACGATGAAAGGATTTTTTCCAATTGCCATTGGTTTGCTTATGATGATTTCATGGGGATGCCAGACTGAAAACACCGAACAAAATGCTGAAGAAAACCAATCCGAAACAGTAGTGACAAATTCAGAAAAACCCATACTCCGACACGTGGTATTGCTTTCTTTTAAAGAGGAAAGCAGTCCAGAAGACATTAAAAGTGTGGAAGATGCCTTTATTGCCCTGCAGGACAAGATTCCACAAATTAAAGATTTTGAATGGGGCACCAACAACAGCCCGGAAGGGCTCAACAAGGGACTTACACATTGTTTTTTGGTGAGCTTTGAAAGCGAGGCCGATCGGGAAATTTACCTGCCTCATCCCGACCATAAAGCTTTTGTAGAGGTTTTAAGCCCACATATGGCCGATGTGACGGTAGTGGATTACTGGGCTGAATAGATTCATATATCGCAGTATAAGTTTTGTCACAATTTTTGCATGAAAAAAGCATTCCGATAATTATCGGAACCGCCAAAACTATAATTTATTCCCTAATTAACCACGGGTTTCAACCCGTGGCTAATAATATTTGACCCCCCTGGGGTCCTTCAACAAACGGATAAGAATTATAGAAAGGAAAATAAAATTAAGCTTTTAAACAAGATGCAGGGGCATATAAGGCTTCCAGCTTGTTTAAATCAATGTGCGAAACTTAAGTTCTTTATTATCAACGAACCATGCCTTTGGGCAAAGTTTAAGATAATTGAAAAGATCAGCTTCCCAGCCAAAAATAGATCAGCAAGGTAGTGATGCATAATGCCAAAGACACCGGTTTGGCATATTTCCATTCTTTCATTTCCAACAATGGTTTTTGCGGAAGGGAAAGCTTTTTCTTTCCCGGGAAAAAATGGCTCACAAGCAACATTACCAGAAGGTTGATGATGAATTCAATGGCCCAAATATGGATAAAATGGATCCCGGAGTCAAAAATGAAGGTGGTCAGCAAATAAAACCCCAATCCGGTAACCAAGCCCACTTTCGCACCTGCAGCGGATACCTTAGGTATAAAAAAGCCTGCGATCAATATGGAGGCTATGGGAATAAAGAAAATCCCGTTTAATTGTTGCATCAACTGGTATAAACCTTCCGGGGCATTACCTACCATTGGGGCGATTAAAATGGCAAAGATGGCCAAAACCATGGAACTTAACCGCCCTACTCTTACTAACCTTTGATCAGAGCATTTGGGATGCAACAATTTTTTATAGATGTCCAGGCTAAAAATGGTGGCCGCAGAGTTCAATACGCTGTTAAAGGTACTTAATATGGCTCCTAAAACTACGGCAGCAAAGAATCCCAATAGGCCGAGGGGCATGATTCGGGTAATTAATACCGGGTAAATGAAATCCTGGTTATCGTAATATTGATCGCTGTAATAATAATAGGCAATTATGCCCGGCAGGACAATGATCAAAGGAATTAAGATTTTAAAAATGCCTGTAAAAAGCAGGCCTTTTTGAGCCTCTGCCATATTTTTCGCCCCCAATGCCCTCTGAATGATGGTTTGATTCATTCCCCAAAAATACAATTGGTTGATCATCAATCCAGTAAAAAGGGTGCTAAATGGCAATACAGAGTCCTCACTGCCAATGACATTGAATTTTTCAGGTGCATAATCATACACCTTGTTTATCCCATCGATAAGGTTGCCCTCCCCAATGTCCCATAAAGCAAAGACAGGTACCAACAATCCTCCGATAACCAAACCAATGGCATTGATGGAATCTGAAAATGCCACTGCTTTCAGGCCTCCAAAAATGGCATAAATGGAGCCAATCACCCCAATGGTAATCACAGTAATCCATATTCCCTCGGATAAATTAACGTTCAAAACCTCCGAAACATTGAAAACACTTTCCAGATTGATGGCCCCTGTATAAAGGACAATGGGTAATAAGGTAACTACAAAAGACAACATCAAAAGGAAGGCAACAATGGTTTTGGTAAGGCTGTCAAACCTTTTTTCCAGGTATTGGGGTATGGTAGTCAATCCCATTTTCAGGTAAATGGGTAAAAAATACAGGGCAGCAATGACCAGGGCAATGGCACTGGTTACTTCCCAGGCAATGATGATCATGCCGTTTTTGTAGGCGGATCCATTCATTCCTATCAGGTGTTCTGTAGAAATATTGGTAAGAATCATGGACCCTGCAATCACACCGCCTGTCAGCGACCTTCCCCCGAGAAAATAACCATCTTTGGAGCTGATATCATCTTTTCTTAATCTGTACCAGGAATAAAAGGCAACAAAAAGTGTAAACCCTACAAAGGTGACGGCGGTAAGCATAGGTTAAAATTAAATTGCTGTCTGTTTTACCAGACAGCAATTGATTGGGGGAAGGTAAATTATTGTCAATTAAAATTTCAGGGTGGGTGGCAGGTACTTGGCCACCAAATCTTCGTAATAAGGCCTTAGGGCCTTGGCGTCAGGAGGAACAGGTACTTTGGAATAAAGGTCATAGGGGTTGAATTTGTCCACCCATTTGAACATTTCTTTATCATGGTCATTCAACAGATGATCATAAGCACCCTCCCTGTGTTGTGCATAAAATGAATGGTACCTGATCATGTAAAGCGCCGGTTCTGGAAGACATCCCTTTACCATTTGGTACAGATATTCGTCGTGACCCCAAGACATTTTCACATTATCCAAACCGGTATTCGGTTCATAGATCCCGTATTTGGAATTGAACCGCTTATCGCGGACATCGGGATTGGCATCAAAAAACTCCGGATAGACAATCTTATCGGAGTACTGACACCCCACAGGAAAAGTATCTCCCACAACTGCCCATTGAGGTTCTCCAAAAAGACACAGCACTTTGCCCATGTCATGAATGAATCCCGTTAACACAAACCAATCGGGATGGCCATCAGCTCTGATCGCTTCGGACGTTTGAATCAGGTGTTGCAATTGATCTAGACTGATATCAGGATCGGAATCATCTACCAGGGTGTTTAAATAATCGACTGCATCCCAGAAAGGCATTTCTTTTTTATCGAATTTCAGAAAATCCGCCTGCTTTCCTGAGACAAAATCATAGGTTTGATACTCATGGTTGAGCCGGTAAAATTCCTTGACGGTATCCACTCTTTCGGAGTCATGATAATTCCGGTAATCCCCCTTGTTTTTGGCTTGTTCGGATTTGGGTTTCGGGTACCTAACCTTTAAATCATCTTCCCATTCTTCTATATTTCCCAAAGGAGCATTTTCCTTTTCTGTGAATTTATTTTTCATGATTTTGAATTTACATTAAGTGGATAAAGTTAAAAAAAACAAATCATATATCTCAGCATCTTTATAAATTTGCCTTATATCATCTCCCCATTTTAATCCGCCAAATATTCTTTAAGTGATTGGCGAATGATCTTTAAGACCCTGGCATTGGTTTCATTTTCCGAAACGATTTCAAGGATTTTGGGTTTCATAGATTGATGGTAAAAGCTTTCCAGTCTATTCAATAGGGAATCGGCCTTGTTAATTTGAAAGTATTCGAAGCCCATCTCAGCCGCCAATTGGCTGGCTTCCAGTTTTTGAAATGTTTCAAAGTATTCCTTTGATTCCGGTAAAAAGGAAGGTCCGTCAATGATCCTGAAAATGCCCCCTCCATGATTATTGAGTACAATTATTCTAAGATTTGGCATATTATACTGGTGCCAGAATGCATTTCTGTCATAGAAGAAAGCCATATCCCCTGTAATTAATATTACAGGGTCTTTGGTTGTGAAAGTACATCCTACCGCGGTACTGTTGGATCCATCGATGCCGCTGGTGCCCCGGTTACAGATGATTTCCTGGTCTTCCGTGGTCATACCAAGGAAATTGACATACCTCACTGCCATACTGTTGGCGAGGTGGATCCTGGAATTTTTTGGAATGGACGGCAGGATGATTTCCAGGGCTTTGAACTCGCCAAAATCAGTCATTTTAAAAAATTCCGGAAGCTTTTTCCTGATTTTGTGATCGGTTTGATGCCAACTGTTTTTAAATTCAGGGGCCAGGACATTTCCCTCTTTCATCAGGAATTGCAAAAAATATGCTGATCCTACTGGGATTATTTTGCTGAGCCGCTGGTAGGGGTCAGGTACATAACCATGGACTTGAAGGTGCCAATGGGCTGCTTTTGACTTTCTTAAAAACAATTTTAATGATTTGGAAATAATTGATTTTCCAAAACTGATGATCAGGTCAGGTTCCAATTCTTGGGTCACGGATGCTCCCTGGACAAAGAAATCATGGTGAATGATGGCATCCCGGAAGGTTAAATTGGAAATGGTATCCGTTACCACCACCGCTTTGTCGTTTTCAACTAACTTTACCAATAGGCTTTTTATCTCCGGATCGGGTTTTTGTTGTCCGGGGACGATCAATATTTTCCTGAATAGAACCAATTGGTTTTTGATCTTTATCAAGGCATCCTCTTTAAGAGAGGCAATACCAGGGGTGACATCCAAGGTATCTTTAGTGGGGGTAAAGTCAAAAATTTCTTCAGCACCCGGATAAAAAGGTTCTCTGATGGGAATATTGATGTGCACCGGTCCCATGGGATGGGATTTGCTCAGGGCGATGGCTTCATTGCAGATGCGCTGGGCATGCCATGCTTTGTCCGGGTGAATTGCATCATCGGGAAATTGAAAACTTCCTTTCACATTTTTACCATACATCTGATCCTGTCGAATGGTTTGTCCGTCCCATTGGTCTATCCACTCGGGGGGTCTGTCCGCTGTCAATACCAGAAGCGGTACCTGTTGGAAAAAAGCCTCTGCTACAGCAGGACTGTAATTTAAGGCGGCTGATCCGCTGGTGCATACCAATACCACCGGCTTTTCCAATTGTTGGGCCATTCCCAAAGCTATGAATCCTGCAGATCTTTCATCAGGGATGGTGCGGCAATGGATATCGGGATGCCTGATGAAGGCCAATGAAATGGGTGCGCAACGGGAACCAGGGGACAAAATCGCCTCCTTGATACCGTTTTTGGCACAGGTTGTGGCCAAGTCAATTAGATGTTGAAAGATCAAGGTCTTTTTTTTGAATGAATGAAATTTCCGATAATTTTACATTTCAATTCCGTTTCCTCCCATTCTTTTTCGGGTACGGAATCCTCCGTGATGCCTGCTCCGGCATATAGCCAAGCATTTCCCCCTTCCAATTTTGCGCACCGCAGGTTGACAAAAATATCGGTTTCTCCTCCCATATTTACAGGACCGATGAACCCTGCAAAGTAGGAACGGTCAAAGGACTCCTGCGCTTTGATAAAGGCAAGCGCCTTCTCTTTTGGCATCCCGCATATGGCGGAAGTAGGGTGAAGTAAATCAAGCATTATTGTTCCCAACTGTGGGAAATTGGTAGCTTTCATGTCAACTAAAAACTCAGATTTGAGATGCAAAAGTCCTCCTGCAATAGTGGTCTTGGGTCCAATCTCCTCATATTCTCTAAGCCGGATTTTTTTAAAACAATTGACAATATAGCGACTTACTAGGGCTTGCTCCCCTATTTCTTTCTGTGTCCAGGCCGTATTTTTCAGGGGGTTGTTTCCTTTTGCTTTTTGGGTGCCCGCAAGAGACATGGTATAGAATTGATCAGCCTTTGTTTTGATTAAAGTTTCAGGACTTGACCCAATCCAAAACCCGGTACGTGGCGTATGAAAGCAATTCACAAAACCATTAGGATAGGCATCACAGAGCTGGATAAAAGTATGGGCAAGGTCGAAATTGGGATCCAGCTTGGTTTTTTTCACCTTGGCAGGAACCACCTTATACATTTCTCCTGATTTAACGGCATCGATGGCCAGCTTTACCATCTCAAGAAATGCCTTTTTTTCCGATGCTTTTTGATTAAACCCCTGGTCTTTCTGAAAAATTTTCTTCTTAATAAGAGATTTGGCCTGTTCTGAAGGATAAGGGCTTTCTTCTGATTCCAAAAAATCGGATATTTCAATCGTTTCCTGTTCCAATTCAAACCGGAAATATTTTGTGGCTTTTATAAAAGTACCCTCTCGATTTTCTGATTTAAGGAAGGGGTGTATTATAAACCCGGGAGGCAGCGCATCGAGATCCATGGAACTATCATTCCTGTGAGGCTGGTCATCAACGATGATTTCAACCAAATTTTGTTTGGGTTTTTTCCATACTGCAAAGGGCAGGTCCTCCTTTAAAGCCTGGTAGATAAGCAGTTCAAGGTATTTTTTGATTTTAAGAGACGTTTTTTCTGTTGTTGTTTCCATAGCACTTACCGATCAATAATGGCCAATGTGATTCGGCTGATGCAGGAAAGTTTTCCTTCTTCATCGCGGATTTTGATTTCCCAGACCTGGGTTTTTCTTCCTACATGTATGGGCTTGGCCGTTCCTTTAACCTTGCCCTGATGTACTGCTCTAAGATGATTGGCATTGATTTCAAGTCCGACGGCTGCCTGACTTTCATTTTCCAAAGTCAGGTAGGCAGCAACACTGCCCAAACTTTCTGCCAATACCACATTGGCTCCACCATGTAACAGGCCGAAGGGTTGTTTGGTTTTGGAATTAACAGGCATTTCGGCCTCCAGAAAATCTGCTCCGATGGCTGTATACTTAATTTCCAGATGGTCAGTCATAGAACCTTTCCCCAGCTGGTTTAAAAAATCAAGGCCAGGATTTTTATTAAATATCATGATTTATGAAATAAAATTTTTTTCTTTGGTAATTGAAATCAAAAATAAAGAATCTTGGGCAGTAAAAAAATATATGTTGTCCGTCATGGACAAACGGATTATAATCTCAAAGGTGTGGTGCAGGGCAGCGGAATTGATGCACCCATCAATGAAACCGGCAAAAAGCAGGCGGCAGCCTTTTATAAAAGGTTCAAACATGTTCCTTTTGACAAAATTTATTACTCCGGCCTTATGCGAACGAGGCAGACCATAGCACCTTTTATCCATGATGAGATACCCCACGAAGGCCTTCCAGGGCTGAACGAAATATCATGGGGAAATTATGAAGGGTTGCCTATGGAACGAAATGAAAATGCCTATTACCACAACATGTTAAGGAAATGGTCAGAAGGAGAATTGGACCTTAAAATTGAGGGGGGGGAATCTCCTATGGAAGTTGCCTCCAGGCTTGGGGATGCTATGGATTATATATTAGAAAAAGGAGGGGAAAATCTTTTGGTATGCATGCACGGAAGGGCTATCCGTATTTTAATGAGTACGGTGTTACAATATAACTTAAGGTACATGGATGTATTCAGGCATGAAAATCTATGTTGCTACGAATTGTTCCAGGACGAAGTGGGAACTTTGAGGCTGGATACCTACCATCCTTCTCCACCATTCTAAGGAAGGAATTACTTAAAATGTAAGTCTAATGGGATTATTTTTTTTATGCTTGTTATTTGGGTGATTTTCCAAGTTGGAAATCAGGGAGTTGAAGTTATCCTGTGAAGCTTCAAGGTCAATAATCCGAAATGCGATTTCTGATAAATTCATCAATTTGTCATCACCTACAATCACCAGTGTTTCACCCATTTCACAGGTGGTCCAATGGGTAAAAGGCACCGTAATCATTAAGGCACTTTCAGAATTACCGGTGTAGGAACGCGTCTCAAAATTATCGAGGAAATTCAACTCAATGTGTGCAGCACTTGTTTTCACCATTTTGAGTTCTTCTTTATCAAAGATGATCAAAAAGGTTTTTTCGTTTTTCTCCTTGGCATCGGAAAAAAACGAAAGACTGAATACGATGAGAAATAGAAAAACTTTTTTCATAGGATCGAAATATATATAATAATACTATACGAATCAACAAAAGTTTTGATTCACCAAAACAAAAAAACCGGAAATCTTTCCGGTCTTCTCAATAAAGGGTTTATAAAGTCAATTTCAGGCTTTGCTTCTTTTTCTTTTTGGGGTTTGTTCCTCCTCCATTTCATCTTCCACACCTGCCAAAATCCTTCCGCAGTGTTCGCAGACAATAATTTTTTTCCGCTCACGGATTTCAGCCTGCCGTTGGGGAGGGACAACGTTAAAACAACCTCCACAAGCCCCTCTTTTCACCAAAACCACCGCCAAACCGTTCTTGGCATTTTCCCTGATTTTATTGTAGGATTTTATCAGCCGGTCATCTACCTTTTTACTGGCTTTTTCCCTGTCGTTTTTAAGTTTTTTCTCATCGGATTCACTTTCAGAAACGATGGTATCCAATTCTCCTTTTTTCTGATCAAGGTCTTTTTGCCGGTCTTTCAGGATTATGTTGAGCTCTTCGATGTCCTTTTCTTTTTCTTCGATTCGGATTTGGGCTTCCGCAATTTTCTTTTTAGAAACCTGGATTTCCAGGTCCTGCAATTCCAGTTCCTTGGTGATGGCATCGTATTCCCGGTTGTTTCGGACATTCATCTGCTGATCCTGATACTTTTTGATCAACTTTTCAGACTCTTTGATGGCATCTTTATGTTTCTTGATTTCTTCTTCCTTGGAAGAAATATCGGCATTGAATTTACTCAATCGGGTCTCGTATCCTATTATTTCGTCCTCTAAATCCTGGACTTCTTCGGGGAGTGCCCCTCTTACTTTAAAAATGGAATCTAAACGGGAATCAATATTTTGAAGGTTAAGAATGGCTTCTAGTTTCTGTGCAACTGGACTTTCCATGTACTAAAGGTAACTTATAGGATTTGTAACTATATTTGTCAAATAGAGTGCAATATTACTAAATTTTTGTGACAATATATCTTTTAAAAGTTCTTTT
Source organism: Cyclobacteriaceae bacterium (assembly GCA_040905205.1). Taxonomy (GTDB): domain Bacteria; phylum Bacteroidota; class Bacteroidia; order Cytophagales; family Cyclobacteriaceae; genus Cyclobacterium. The sequence goes on along the minus strand of JBBDSB010000455.1, from coordinate 7,962 downwards.
GTATAAATTTCACTTTCGTAGTGTCCGATATCCGTGATGACAAGCTGGCTTTCAGCATCAAAAAATTCATGGTATTTGACGTCTGCGGTTATGAAAATGTCTGCCCCCGCCATTTTGGCCTGGGGCAGTAAAAAAATTCCTGCCCCACCACAAAGGGCAACATTCCTTATTTTTTTACCCAATAACCGGGTATGCCTGATCACATTTAAGCCCATGGCCCTTTTGAGATGGATAAGAAATTCCTTTTCGTCCATGGCTTGGGAAATTGTTCCTATCATCCCCGCACCTACCTCCTGGTTTTCATTGTCAAGACCCTGCAAATAATAAGCCACCTCTTCATAAGGATGAGCGATCTTTAAGGCCCGAATAACCCTGTTTTTCAGGTAAGAAGGAAACATGATTTCTATTCGGTTTTCATTTACTTTTTCCTCTTCCCCATGTTTGCCCAGGTAAGGATTGGCCCCTTTTGTTGGTAAAAACGTACCTTCTCCCTCAATTTTAAAACTACAATGTGCATAATTGCCGATTACACCTGCCCCTGCCTCATACAATGCTTTTAGCACCATTTCGGTATCGGGCAGGGGAATAAAGGTTATCAATTTTGTTAATAAGCCTTTTTTTGGTGCCAAAACCCGAACATTATTAAGACCTATTTTATCCGCTATTTTTTTATTGACCCCTGTATGTACATGATCCAGATTGGTGTGTATGGCATATAATGCCATCCCGTTTTGAATGGCCAGGATCACGGTTCTTTCAACATGATTTTTCCCGGTAAGACTTTTTAAGCCTTTGAAAATAATGGGATGGTGGGAAATGATCAGGTTGCAGTTTTTTTCCCTGGCTTCAATAACCACTTCCTCCGTCACGTCCAATGAACAAAGAATGCCGGTAAGCTCCTTTTCTGGATCACCTACAATTAGCCCGGAATTATCATAACCCTCCTGATAACTGGGAGGTGCGATGGATTCAAGATGAGAAATGATTTCCTTAATCAAATAAACCATATATTTGTCTTTTATTTGCATCCCAAAATTACAAAAAAATCACCAATGCGTTTATCTGATATTTTGTTGTTTCCCTTCGCCATGCTTTATGATGGGATCACAGCCTTCAGAAATAAAATGTTTGATGTGGGCTTAAAGAAAAGTTATGGGTTTGATGTCCCCACCATCGTTGTGGGGAATTTATCGGTCGGAGGTACGGGTAAGACGCCCATGATAGAATTTTTAATCAGGAAATTAATGGATAATCACCATGTGGCCATGTTGAGTAGGGGATATGGTCGAAAAACCAAAGGTTTTTTGATGGCTTCCGCCCAATACGGCCCCAGGGACATTGGAGACGAACCTTATCAGGTGTTTGAAAAATTCGGAGGTGAAATTGAGGTAGCTGTGGGAGAGGAAAGGGTGCTGGCCATCCCCATGATTTTGGCCAATGCACCTGATACAGACGCAATCTTATTGGACGATGCCTATCAGCACCGCTATCTGAGAGGAGATTTGAATATATTATTGACCACCTATGCTCAGCCCTTTTATAAAGATAAATTATTGCCGGCAGGGCGATTGCGCGAGGGTAAAAAAAATGCAAATAGGGCCGATCTGGTGGTGGTAACTAAATGTCCAAAGCATGCTTCAGAAAGCGAAAAATCTCATGTGGGACAGCAAGTCTCCAGCTATACGAGGCCCGGAATTCCTATTATTTTTGCCGGTTTGAAATATGGTCAGCCCTTTTCCATGAATGGGAAGGATAAAAACATGTCAGAGGCCGTTATTTTAGTGACTGGAATTGTAAACCATCAACCCATTTTGGATGAATTGGAGGGCAGGTACCGGGTTTTGAAAGTATTTTATTTTACCGATCATCATGTCTATACCCTCAATGATATCTTAAAAGTTCAGTTAATATTTAAAAAATTCAGCAAAGATCAACCAGTGATTTTGACCACCGAGAAAGATGCCGTAAAATTGAAGGATGAAAAATTCCTTGGTGCATTGAAGGGTATGCCGGTTTTTGTGCTTCCCGTGGAATTGAGCCTGTTGAAAAAAGATGAGGAATTGCTCCTTAAATTGATCAAAGATAAAATCAAATCAAAAGCATTTAGAAGTGGGAATTAAAAATTTTAAGGTTTTCTTATTGTTGGTAATTGTGATGGCCGGTTTTCCCGCTTTAGCCCAGCAACCTTCCCAAAACCAAAATACCGAGGATGATGAGGATGGATCCGTAAGTAGGGGTTTATTGGATGATTCTACCAAGATGGTTTATGGGCCCAGGACCTCCCTGTACTATTACGAAAAGTTTTTTAGGAACAACAAGGTGGAAAAAATGGAATTGGACACCTCTCTTAACGGATTCCACAATTATGAGGCCGTGGCCAATACCTGGTATAAGTACCAGGATTTGGGCAATTTGGGTACCGCTGCAAAACCTGTTTTTTATGAGCCCCCTAGGCAGGTGGGCCATACTTCAGGTTTTCATGTATATGACCTCTACCACAATTCTCCGGACAGCATCCGATATTATGACTCTAAATCACCCTTTACACGGTTAGAGGCTTTCTTTGGCGGAGGCAATCGGAACAAGCTTGACATAGGTTTTGCCCGCAACATTACACCCAGATGGAATGTGGGTATCAATTACAATACCATTAGAGCTAGGAAAACCCTCAACCCAACCCGTAGGGATGATCATAATGTGGTGAATGACTCTTACTCCATTCACTCCAATTACCAATCTGAAAACGAGAAATATTTCCTGATGGCAAATTTCACCAGGATGAAACACAGGGTAACTGAACAGGGAGGTATTATTCCACCTGAAATTGACAGCACCTCCCTTTACTTTACTTATGAAGATTCCAAGGTCTGGCTACGCAACTCCAGGGCAGTGGATTTAAGGCAAAACTACCACCTTTACCACCAATATGAAATCCTAAAAGGATGGCAGGTCTACCATGTTTTCGATAAAGCAAAACAAGAAGTAACCTTCTTGTCTAATCTTCGGACCGCTGATGCTTTGTTTTTTAATGAAACCCGTTTTATTTCTTCGGACACCACATGGACCCATTACCAGGAGGATACCACCAATAACCACAACCATTTTTCTGAATGGAAAAATGAGGTGGGATTTAAAGGGGATTTTGGACCTGTTTATTACAATGCCTTCCTGAAATTCAGGACAGGGAGAATGGCCAGCAGGTTCTTTAATGAAAACAATGCCTTTAATGAGCTGTATTTGGGTGGTGCCCTGAGGGGTGAGATCAATGAGAATTGGGTTTTTGAGGCGGAGGGAGAATACCTCGTTCCGGATGGCTACCGGCTACATGGCTTGTTTATTTCTCCGGTGTTGGATGTGAGTTATACCAAAGCCCTATATAAACCTACTTTGGCCCAGGAACGCTATCAGGGTAATCATTACCAATGGGAGAATGATTTTTCCAGTATAGGTGTGGATCAGATCAAAGGTGTGATCAAAGCCGATTTTAAAAACTTCAGAATCAGGCCCCACCTTACCATCAACAGGATAAACAATTATATTTTTTACAATGAAGAACAAGTGCCGGAGCAGATTTCCGCAGAGGCTTTTATGGTGATCCCGGGCCTGGATGCCCATCTGGTTTTTGCCAATAAATTCCATTGGCAATCTGAGGCATTTTATACTTTGATCACAGGCGGATCCGCCGATAAATTCAGGATTCCGGAGCTATTTGCCAATACGAGATTTTATTTTGATGGTCCTTTATTCGACGAAAACGTTTATGTTCAGCTGGGCATTGAGGGAAGGTATAGAAGTGATAATTTCGCAGAAGCCTATATGCCGGCCACCCAACAATTCCACCTTCAGAATGAATTCAATGTATATGCCTATCCGGTGTTGGATGCTTTTCTGAATTTCAGAATCAATCGGACCAGAGTCCTTATCCGTTACAATCACCTTAACGCCGGATTTATGGAAAATGAAGGATATTTTATCACGCCCGGGTTTACCGGCTTGAAGGGATTATTGGACCTGGGTATCAGCTGGTATTTCTTTGACTAAAAAATAGAGAATGAGGTGCGCCAAGTGATTCTAACCTTCTTGTAAGTGCTACGTAAACGATCAAAAAACAAATCAAAAATGACCTGGCAGGAAAGTACCAGAAATAAAATGCTTAATCTTCAGTTGCCAACTGATCCACGTTGGGCGGATGTGGCCAGGATGGGTTTAAAGGATATCCTGGTAGATCACGCCTATTGTGAACAAAAGGCCGCCTCATCATGCATTTCATTGATCATAAAATTTCCCGAGTTGGACAGGTTGGTGGAAGTGCTTTCCCCGGTAGTGGCGGAAGAGTGGGAACATTTCGAGGCGGTGATGAAGCAGATCAGAAAAAGAGGATTTTCATTTGGCCATCCCCGAAAGGACGACTATGTGGTACAGCTGCAGGCTTTTTTGAGAAAGGGGGGGAGCAGGAAAGATCAACTGACCGAGTACCTCCTGATGAATGCGTTGATCGAGGCCAGAAGTTGTGAGCGGTTTAAACTGTTGTGGAAAAACCTGGAAGACGAGGAGTTAAAGCAGTTTTATTATGAATTGATGGTTTCGGAAGCAGGGCATTATATGAATTTCATTGAGCTGGCCAAGCATTATGAGGAAACCGGAAAAGTGGATAAAAGATGGGAAGAATGGCTTGCTTTTGAAAGTGATGTCATAAAAAAGCTGGAAATAAGAGGAGATCGGATGCATTAGTGGAAGGTAATTGACCTCCACCGGACAGGAAAGGTTTAAAGCAGAATAATGCAGTAGCTGTTCCTGAAAGATTTAAGGAGCAAGGAAAGGTTAAAAGTCCTCAAAATCTTTGTCCTAATGTTTAAATTATCTAATATTAATCCAGGGATGCTTGTAAGGTGTCCTATTTTGTACGGTGTATGAATTTGATCGAAAATATTCGGGAAGCTTTCAGGTCAGTTAAAGCCAATTTGCTCAGGACGATCCTGACTGGCTTGATCATTGCCATAGGCATTACCTCTTTGGTGGGAATGCTTACCGCCATCGATGCCATGAAATCGCAGATTGAAGAAAGCTTATCCGGATTCGGTGCCAACAATTTTGATGTCAGAACCAAATTCACTTCAGGAGGAAGGGCCAATACCTCCGGGGTAGCATCTAAAAATTATGCACCCATCTCCTTTAGAGAAGCTGCTGGTTTTAAAGACAGCTACAATGTCCGGGGTTTATCTACAGTGACCACCTCTTTATCCGGTTCTGTGGAAGTAAAAAAAGGATCTAAAAAGACCAACCCCAACAGCAGGATCATTGGCGGTGATGAGAACTACTTTTTAATCAAGGGAATAGTTGTTGAAAAGGGAAGAAGTTTCAGTAATGTGGAAATTCAATATGGAAACAATGTATGCGTCATTGGTACCGAAATCCAGAATACCTTATTTGAACAGAATGAGGATCCGATTAACCAATATATCTCCTTTTTCGGAAGGCGATATACCATTGTCGGTATTATGGAGAAACAAGGTGGCGTTGGTGGAGATTCCGGAGCTGACAGGGCCATTGTTATTCCCCTTCAAAATGCCAAAAACCTTGACCAAAAGGGTACCTTCCGCTATACCATTACGGTAAGCGGTTCCGATCCGCTGAAGTTGGAATACGAGATGGGTCAGGCTACGGGAATCATGCGGGGCATCAGGCGAGACGGCATTGGGATGGAAGATTCCTTTGAAGTGGTCAAATCCCAAATTTTGGGAGACAGGTTGGAGGAAATTGCCGGATACCTCAGAATCGGAGGCTTTGGGATTGGCTTCATTACCTTATTGGGAGCGGCTATAGGATTGATGAACATCATGCTGGTCTCCGTAACGGAGAGAACAAGAGAAATCGGAATTCGGAAAGCCCTAGGGGCCACCCCGCTGTTAATCAGGCAACAGTTTTTAATTGAAGCCATCGTCATATGCGTTATGGGTGGTATTTTGGGGGTTTTGATGGGAATAGGGATTGGCAATTTGGTAGGAAACACGGTCGGCCCGGGAGGCTTTCTCATTCCCTGGATTTGGATTATTGTGGCCTTTATCATTTGTGTAGCTGTAGGATTGTTTTCAGGCTTCCTGCCTGCTTACAAGGCCAGTAAATTGGATCCGATTGAATCTTTAAGGTATGAATAACCAAAAATAAATGAAATTGAATCAATCTTTCGATGCCATTGTCATCGGCTCGGGCATCAGTGGGGGATGGGCAGCAAAAGAACTTTGTGAAAAAGGCTTGAAAACCCTGGTTCTGGAGAGGGGTAGAAATGTAAACCATAGAAAAGATTATCCCACTATGCATACACCGCCTTGGGAATTTCCCCTGCGTGGCCAAATGCCTTTGAAAGTCAGGGAAGAAAATCCAATTGTATCCCGATGTTACGCTTTCAGAGATGATGCGGATCATTTTTTTGTGAAAGACAAAGAACATCCTTATGTTCAGGACAAACCATTTGACTGGATCAGGGGCTATCAGGTAGGGGGGAAATCCTTGTTATGGGCCAGACAGGTACAGCGGTGGAGCAGGTATGACTTTGAGGGCCCGGGAAGAGATGGGTTTGCGGTGGATTGGCCGCTACGCTATGAGGACATTGCACCCTGGTACAGCCATGTAGAACGCTTTATCGGAGTCAGTGGTAACAAAGACGGCCTGGAAACCTTGCCTGATGGAGAATTTTTGCCTCCCTGGGAAATGAATAAGGTGGAGAAAATTATTCAGGAAAGGGTCAATACTGCCTATGAAGACCGCTCTTTTGTAATAGGAAGGTGCGCACACCTTACCCAACCTTCCCAACACCACATCGACCAAGGCAGGGGACGGTGCATGGCCAGAAATTTGTGCCAGCGTGGATGTCCCTTTGGTGCGTACTTTAGTTCCAATGCCTCTACACTGCCATTCGCACAAGCCACTGGAAACTTGACCCTACGGCCTAATGCTGTGGTACATTCCATAATTTTTGATGATGAAAAGGAAAAAGTTACCGGTGTACGGGTAATTGATGCGGAAAGCCTGGAGCTAATAGAATATCATGCCAAGGTGGTTTTTCTCAATGCATCTGCCCTCAATTCCAATATGATCCTTTTAAACTCAAAATCTTCCCGGTTTCCAAATGGACTAGGCAATGACAATGGACTACTGGGAAAATTCATTGCCTTTCATAATTATAGGGGTAGCCTCTCTGCCAATATGGAAGGACACCTGGATAGCTATTATTTTGGGAGGAGGCCCACGGCCATCATGATGCCCAATTTCAGAAATGTTAAAAAACAGGAGATGGACTTTTTAAGGGGTTACATGACCTTTTATTCTGCGCGAAGAACCGGTTGGGGAGGGGCAAGAAATGAACCGCTTGGCCCCCAATTTAAGGAAGCCAATTCCAGGGCTGGTGGCTGGAACGTTTCCATGATGATGCAGGGTGAGACCATTCCAAAGGAGGAAAACAGGGTTTACCTTGATCCGGAAGAAAAAGATAAATGGGACATGCCCTTACTCCGGATAGATGTGGGTTATGATGAGAATGATGAAAAATCGCTGAGGGATTTTCTGGTGCAGGGAGCAGAAATGTTGGAAAAAGCAGGCTGTACCCAAATAAGGCAAAATGACAGCAAGCAGGCACCTGGATTGGATATTCACGAAATGGGTGGGGTAAGAATGGGAAAAAATCCGGATACTTCTCTTTTAGGAAGCCATAATCAAATGCACCATTGCCCCAATGTGTATGTGACAGATGGCGCTTGCATGACATCTACAGGTACCCAAAACCCTTCCCTGACCTATATGGCATTGACGGCGAGGGCAGTGGACCATGCGGTCAACGCCCTTAAAAGAAGAGATATAGGTTAAATAAGGTTTGTGTTTAGGTACCTTCCATGGTTATTATAGTACAGGGTCAGTGATGAGATAAATGATCATATCCTTAATGCTTACCCGGAGCACAGAGCGGGA
>JBBDSB010000454.1:0-27242 GCA_040905205.1 Cyclobacteriaceae bacterium | reverse complement strand
TTATTCAAATAAATAATTTATTTCCACTGGGTAAAATAGCGATTTTAGCAGTTTTACGAAGCAAAATCACAATACTTTTAATAAATTAGATTTGAAAATAGATTAGGGTTTTTGAAAGATAGCTTGATTTCGTTTTTTAAAGAATTTTTGAAGGGCATAATCTATAAAATTGGTTTTATAATTAAATATAGGATTCACCAAATGAGTTTAGCAATCATTGCACCGAATAAAAATGTACAGGATTGGGTCAAAGTCTTTTTGGAGATTAATCCAAAAGTTGATATTGAGGTTTATCCTCATATCAAGCATCCTGAAAAAGTAGAAGCGGTAGCTTTGTGGCAACATCCCAAGGGGATTTTAATGGAGTACCCCAATCTGAGACTCATTTGTTCTATGGGCTCCGGGGTGGATCATATCCTCGCTGATCAATACCCCAGGGAGGTGCCGATTACCAGAATCGTGGATCCCAGATTGACATTTTCCATGACTAACTATGTGGTAATGGGCATATTGAATTTTCATCGTCAGATTTATCGCTACCTGCAGGACAATGAAAAAAAAGTGTGGGATATGAGTGATCCTGAAATAGAAATAGTAGTCGGTGTCATGGGAGTAGGTGAGCTGGGTGGTGATGTCTTGGATAAATTAAATTCCCTGGGCATACGGGTTGTGGGATACGGCAACCGACCGAAGGAGGCCTTCAGGTATAAATATTATTATGGAGATCAATTGGAAGCTTTTTTGAAAGAAGTAAATGTCATTGTTTGTCTGCTTCCTTTGACCAAAAAAACCGAAGGGTTTTTAAACCATTCTTTTTTCAATAAATGTACAAAGGGCAGTTATTTGATCAATGTAGCCAGAGGAAAACACCTGGTAGAAGAGGATTTGATCCCAGCCATTGAAAAAGGATTTCTTTCGGGAGCACTATTGGATGTTTTCCATACAGAACCCTTACCTCAATCCCATCCTTTTTGGGAACACGATAAAATCACGATCACCCCCCATATTGCCAGCATTACCAATTACAAAGCTGCTGCACCCCAGATAATGGAAAATTATAATAACCTGGTTCAAAAGAGGCCATTGATTAACCAAATAAATTTAGAACAAGGATATTAAATCTTCAATTTGATATGAAAAACTTTACGATATTATGTCCAACAGATTTTTCTGAATGCTCACTTAATGCAATTGAATATGCCGCCAAATTTGGAGAAAAGCTAAGGGCCGATCTGCTATTGTTTCATGTTCCTAATTCTCAGGATTATCAAAAATTATTCCCTGACCGCAAGCTGGTAGACAGCCTGGAATCTGCCCAAAGAAAAATGAAAAATCTTGTTGATACCGTTTCGGAGGAGAGCCTGGGTAAAGGATTGAATTCCTGTAATGGATTGATCGAGGAAGGCAATACGATAAACAAAATTTTGGAAAAAGCCGAAGAAAAAAAAGTGGATTTGATCGTTATGGGTACGGAGGGAATTAATGAATTCAAAAAAAATTATATCGGCACCAAATCCAGCAAGATAGTGGAAAGGGCAAATCAGGATGTATTTATCATTCCCAGAAAAGTTTTTTTTAGACCACCCAGAAAATTGGTTTATGCAACCGATTACCTTGAAGAAGACAAGCTTGGAATTCAAAAAGTAATTGACCTGGCCACTCCCTTTGACAGTGAAGTGGATGTAGTCCATGTAAGTACCAAAATCAATACCATAGACAAGGCTTTGCATTTGTCCATGATTGAAGAAATCAAACCATTTATCCGGTTTGAAAAGATCAATTTTGTCCTTAAAACTTATAGAGATGAGCCGGGATTGGGCCTGGAAAATTATTTGATCACTGCCAAAGGGGATGTTCTCTTCACTTTAAGCAAAAAAAAGAGCTGGTTTGAGCAATTGTTTACCAATAATCTATCAAAAAAAATGTCCTATTTTATCAATAAGCCTCTATATGTGATCAAGAACTTTTGAATTTGGATTTAATAAACCCAAAAAATTCGGCCCTTGTTTTATCGTTTTTAAAAATGCCTTTTAAAATATTCCAATAATGTTGGATGCCTAATGTTTTCGTTTCTGGAGATAGATTAGCGTTTTGGGCGCTATCCTTTTTAAGAGAATGATCTTGTTTATCGTTTGTCCGGTTAATGGGGGTATCCTGTAAGGGGGATAAAATTTCTGAAAGTCGATCAGCCTTTTGGAAACTTGACCTGGAAGCATCCTGATAGCCAAGTTTTTCTTCTACAAGTCCTTTATTATTAAGGGAAACAGCATCTTCAGGATCCATTGCAATGGCAGCCTCATAATCCAAAATGGCCCCTTTCAAATCCCCGATTCGGTCTTTAAAATACGCCCTGCTAGAGTAGCGGTAAGGATTATTGGGGTCCAGATTCAATGCCCTGTCCAATTCGTTTAATGCTTCTTCATTCCTTTTTAACAAATGCAGGACAACGGCCCTGTCACTTATAAAATTGGTATCATAAGGATGGCTTTTTATAAGCAGGTCAAAATCCTTAAGCGCATCATCAAATTTTCCCAATCTGGAAAATACCCTTGCCCTGTAATGCAAATAAGAGGTGTCCTGGGGTGAGGAACCAACCAATTGATTAAATAAGAATAATGCTTCCTCGAATTTACCACTATTGAAATGTGATTTTCCCTTTTCAAATAAATCCACTGTCATTATCGGTTTGTTGTTTTAATAATACAAAAGTAATGAAGCTATTGTTTCCATTGATCCAAATAAATTCTTTATATATTTGAGCCTTCAAACCGAAGCAATATGTTCAAGTATGGCGAGTACTCCAGAAAGTGTTCTTAAAGAGCTAAAATCCAACAGGTATGCTCCTGTTTATTTTTTGCAGGGTGACGAACCCTATTTCATTGATAAAATATCCAATTACATAGAACAACATGCACTCACTTCCCAGGAAAAGGAGTTTAATCAGACCATCATGTATGGCAAAGAAGTCATGATGAGTACCATCCTTACCAATGCCAAAAGATTTCCGATGATGTCTGAAAGGCAGGTGGTCATTGTTAAGGAGGCCCAACATATTTATGATCTGGGAAGGGAGGAAGGAGATAAACAACTCATGGGATATTTGAAAAACCCTTTGCCAAGTACCATTCTTGTTTTTGCTCATAAATACAGGGCATTGGACGGGAGAAAGGCACTATATAAAGAATTGGATAAAAAAGCCATTCTTGTAAAATCAGAAAAGATCCCGGAATACAAACTCTCACCTTATATCGATCAGTATATTAAGGACAGGAAATTCACCATTGATCCCAAAGCCAGTCAGGTATTGGCAGAATCCATTGGAAATAACATTGAAGTACTAACCAATGAAATTGATAAAATGCTGATCAATTTTGAGGAACCCGTACAGATCACGCCATCTCATATTCAGCAATATATTGGTATTAGTAAGGAATACAATAATTTTGAATTGACAAAATCTTTAAGTTACAGAGACCTTACAAAGGCCAATACCATCGTACATTATTTCGCACAAAACCCTAAGGCAAATCCTTTGATACCCCTATTATCTCTCTTTTACCTTCATTTTTCAAGGTTGCTGTTGGTACATGCCAATAAAAACAGTTCAGATAGGGATTTGGCGAGCCTCATCAAGGTAAACCCTTATTTTATTAAAGAATATAAAGTAGCTGCAAAAAATTATCCTTTAGGCAAGATTATTGAGGTAATTGGATACCTTAAAGAGGCTGATTTTCGTTCTAAGGGAATAAATTCCAATAATATGGAAGACCCTGAAATATTGAAAGAACTGGTGTTTAAAATTCTTCATTGATCCTATTTGGAAATGATAAAATCCTTTACCATTTGTACCCTTTGTTTTTTAAGTGTTTTGGCCAATGCCCAATCCTCACTTTACCAAACAGGCCTTGATAAAAGTTATGATGATGCCTTTGAACTATTCCAAAAAGACCAATTTTTGGCTTCCAGGGAAGCATTTGAAGTTTTACTGGATAAGCCTTTTGAAACCAAAGACCTGGTTAAAATCAGGTATTATTTGGCCCAGTCTTCTTTAAAAGCCTCCAATCCCGAAGGTACCTCCCTGATGGAAACTTTCATTATTGATCATCCCCAATCTTATTTAAGAGGTGATGCCGCCTTGTCTTTGGGTAATTATTTTTTTTTAAGGAAAAATTATAAAAAAGCCATAGAAAATTTCAGACTGATCAATTCGGATAGCAATTACGCCACTGATCAACCCGAAATTTTATTTAAAATGGGCTATTCCTTTTTCCAGCTTAAAAATTACCCGCAAGCCATTCAGTACCTTGAACAGGCAAAAAGGTTTCGTAGCCCCTGGCTAGCTGATGCTTACTATTATGCAGGGTTCGGGTATTTTCAACAAAAAGATTTTGATCAGGCGGTGGCTGATTTGCAGCAGGCCGAAAAATCCAATGAATATGCCGATAAAGTCCCCTATATATTGGCAGCCATTTATTATCAGCAGGAAAATTTCACTGAATTAATCCAGTATGCACCCAAAATCCTGAACAGAGCAGGATTGGAAAAAAAAGAACAGATCCACCTTTTCCTTGCAGAAGCCTACCATGAGCAAAATGACCATCCCAAAGCCGCCAATCATTATGGGCAATTTGTTGCCTCCAAAAAGGGGAAATTATCCAGGGATCAACAATACAAAGCAGGCGTGTCTTATTATGAAGTGGGAAAATTTAATGAATCAAGCCAATTTTTCAAGGAAGTAGCTTTGCAAAATGATCCATTGGGTCAGGTTTCCAGTTATTTTTTGGGGCATGCCTATGTCAAACTTGAAAATTTGCAATTTGCTTCTAATAGCTTTAGTGCTGCCTTTAAAGCCGATCATCGTCCTGAAATTAAGGAAGATGCATTATTCAATTATGCAAAGGTCAATTTGGAACGAGGAAATTTTCAAGATGCTATCGTTGCCTTGGATACTTATATGGATCGCTATCCGAATGGTGTAAATGTCCAGGAAGTCGAAAATCTTTTAAGCGACGCACTTATTAATACCAACAACTACCTCAGGGCCATTGAGCACATGGAAAACATGAGGAGTAAGTCTGACCGGATTAAATCAGCCTATCAGAAAGTGGCCTTTTTCCAGGGTGTGGCTTATTTCAGGGATAATAAGTTCGGATCCGCCGTACAGTTCTTCAACAAGTCCCTTCAATACCCCATCGATAAAAGTCTGATGTATCAGGCTCAATTTTGGATTGGAGAAACTTATGCCGCCAATAAGGAGATCCCCCAGGCCATCAATGCCTATGAAAAACTGATTAAAATGAATCCTCCAACCAATGACCCAAGTCTTATAAAATCTCATTTTGGGCTGGGATATGCCTATTTTAATAACGAAAGGTATGAGGAAGCCGAAAAACAATTTAAGGCATATACAGACAAATTAAGAAATAATTCTGAAAAGGAAAATTATGATGATGCACTGATAAGATTGGGTGACACCTATTATGTTCAGAAAAAATTTGAGGAGGCGCTTGCCACTTTTAATAGAGCGGTTCGAGAGGAAAATAAATTTGCCGATTATGCCTATTTTAGGGCAGGGGTGGTGTTGAATTTTCAAAATAGAAATGCAGAAGCCCTCCGGAAGCTTGATCAGGTGGCCAATAATTATCCCAATAGCCTCTACTTTGAGGATGCTTTGTTTCAAAAGGCACAGATCAATATGGAGGATTCCAGGTACCGTGAGGGTAGGGATGGCTTTTCGGCCTTGATCAACACCAGGCCCGACAGTCCCTTTATGCCTTATGCACTTGAAGGAAGGGCAGTGGCCAATTATTCATTGCAGGATTACGACAAAGCCATTGAGGATTATAAAAAAATATTGGTAGCCTATCCCAATTCAGAAAATGTTGAAACAGCCTTGGTGGGCTTGCAGGAAAGTCTTTCCCTTCAGGGAAGGTCAGAAGAGTTTTCCAGGTATTTAACAGACTATAGAAAAACAAACCCCAGCAGCAGTAACCTGCAGAATGTTGAATTTGAAGCAGCCAAAAGTTTAATTTTTAACCAATCCTACGAAGAGGCTGTTCGATCCTTTGAATCTTTCATCCGAAATTACCCCAATTCCACTCAGGTGCCTGAAGCCAAATATTATTTGGGAGATGCCTATTTTAGATTGGGGGACAAGGATAAGGCCTTGGATATCTTTTATGACCTGGAAAATACTACTGACAATAATTTGAAAAACAGGGTATTTCAAAACATTGCTTCCATCGAATTTGAATATGGAAAACTTGATAAGGCCATTCCTTATTTTAGGTATTCGGTAGCAAATGCAAGAAATAAAATAGAAGAATTTGAGGCCAATAACGGTTTGATGGCGGCATATTTTGAAACGAACAAGTATGATTCAGCGCTCTTCTTTGCTGACAAAATATTGGAAATGGGTAACATCACCGTTGATGCCCTTCCCAATGCATTATTAGTGAAGGGTAAGTCTCTTTATGAAATGGAACAGATACCTGAGGCAGAGTCAACCTTTAAAAGTTTAATGGAGAACCACAAAACAGAACAGGGAGCAGAAGCACTGTATTTATTGGCCCAAAGCTTTCATGACCGCAGTCAGTTTGAACAATCCAATGAACTCATTTTTGAATTTTCACAACCATTTGGTCCTTATGAATATTGGTATGGAAAACAGTTTATCGTTTTGGCCAAAAACTATATCAGTACTGATGAAAAATTCCAGGCAAAAGCTACCCTGGAATCCATTATCGAAAATTCAACCAGTGAGCTGATAAGAAATGAGGCTTCCACCTTAATAGAGACCATCCAATGATAAAACGTTTTAAAATATTTACCCTCTTTTTATTGTTTTTTACGGGTATGGTTGTATCCGGACAGGCCCAAGAAACGACTCCGTCCGAACGAGGAGAAATCAGGGATACCGAGTTTATTATCAGAAAAGACCGGGTGCTTTCCCTACCTCAACAGCCCCGTGTATTGGAAAAAACACCCGATTTGCCTCCGGTGATCTCGAACCCCAGTTATGATTATCAAGTCAAGGATTTTTTTATTGACCTTCAACCTCTACAAGTCCAAACCCAACCTTTTGTCAAACCTTTTCAACCTGAAACCACGTTTCAATCCCTTGGGAGGGCAAAAATCGGTTACGGAAATTATGCCTCGCCTCTTTTGCAATTGAACATCAATAATTTTTTTGAAGATGAAATGTCTTATGGACTTCATCTTAGTCATGAAGGTTATTATTTAGGGCCTGTGGATGGAAATAATTCAGCTGAGGACCATACCCAATTGGGTTTAAACGGAAGCCTTTTCACGGATTTCATTGAATTTTACGGTAGGCTTGGCTATCAAAGAGATCTGCACCACTTTTATGGATACAGCCCCATTCCTTCTCTTGAAATAATTCCTGAAGACATCAGGCAGGTATTCAACACGGTAGAAACCACTATAGGTTTAAGAAGAATCGAAAAGGCGGAACCTTTTGACTATGGGGCATCCGCCTCCTTCCGTTTGTTTGAAGATAATTATGCTGCCGAGGAGAGTGAAGGTAATGTAAAAGTAAATGCAGATTTCCGTCCCAATGAGCAGTTAAAGGGTGGAATTGCTGCTATGTTTTTCTTCACCACCCCTTCAGATGTTAATTATTCCGACATTACCAGAAATTATTTCAAACTACATCCCCATGTGACTTATCTCTATGGAGGGATCCATCTGAACATAGGGGCCAATGTCATACAGGAGAATGATATTGTACCCAATAAAACCAAAGATTTATTTATTTTCCCAACAGCATTTTTATCTTATCACTTTGCTCCGGAATTTGGGGTTTACGGTAGATATGAGGGAGATGTTCTCCGTAAGACCTATTTTGATTTTGTAATGGAAAACCCTTATTTGGGCCCATCCACGGAATTGAGAAACACCATTCAAAATCATCAGGTAGATGCCGGAATTTCCGGTACATTAGCCGGTAATTTGGATTATGAAGCTGGAATTGAATTTGGTAATTATACCAATATGCATTTTTACGGAAATAATGTCAATGACAGTACCAGGTTCGAACTGCTATATGATAACGAATCCCAGATGTTTAATTTTCATGCTTCAGCCAATTATAAATTTGAAAAACGGTACCAATTGGAAGCAAATTTAAATTATTATCAATATTATCTTACAGAATTAGAAGCTGCCTGGCACAGACCCCTATGGGAATTTGGACTCAAAAACACGTTTATCCCACAAGAAGAATGGATGATTCAAGCCAATATTAATGCCATGGGCGGTATTGATGTCATCAACATGGCTTCAGAAAGTACGGATACCCTCAAGCCGCTTCTCGACCTACATATCAGTGTGGATTATGCCATTAACCCACGCTTATCCGTATTTGCCAAAGGAAACAACCTGTTGAATCAGAACTACGAAAGATTTCAGAATTACAGGGTGCGGGGAATTCAAGGGATTGGCGGAATTGGTTTTAAGTTTTGATTCTATTTCTTCAACTTGATCAAATTGCTTTTTTGGTCTTTTAAATGTCAGGAAAAGCAATACTTGGAATCGGGATTTAAAGGTTGCGGTATTGCCGATTTAAAGGTTTTGCCTTAGCTTAGCAAATTAAATTAATATTTTTAAGATGTCTGAAAAAAATTCCAAAGATAAAAATGATCCCTCCAACGAGGAAGAGGATTATGGGCTGCCAAAAGTGAACCTTAGTCCTTTATCGGAGATGAAAGGTGCCCAACAACCAAAAATGGATCCTGATTCTGCCGGAAAGGGGGGGATAAAAGATAAATCCCCTTCCCTGAAAGCCAAAAAAAAGGATAAAGACCCTACCGCCTTCATCCTGATATTGATTCTTTTTATTTTGTTAGTGGGGGGATATGCAATATACCATTATGAACTGATCGATTTTAATGGGGAGGTCAAAGAATCAGATCCTATTACCCAAAATGAGCCTCCGCCCATTACTCCTGAACCTCTTCCCCCTTCAGAGCCTGAGGAAGAATCCCAACCCCCTTTGGATCCACAGGCCGATGAAATAAAATTGACTGAAATTACATCCAGATCAGATTCCCCACGTTACTTCGTAGTAGTCGGAAGTTTCATTGACAGCGATTTAGCCAAAGACTATTCCGATCGTCTAAATGAAAGGGAGAATAGCACCTTTTTGATTCATCCCTATGGTAATGGTCATTTTTACAGGCTTTCGGTCGGATATTTTGAAAATTGGGACAGTGCAGTAAAAGAGATGGAATCATTGCGATCCAGCTTTGAAGAAAATTTATGGGTTTTGAAATACTAATATGATATTACTACAAACATTGTCTACATCCGACAGTCAGCAGGCTGTCGATTCTTTGGCATTAATGGACGGTTCAGGTTCAGGGGACATCGGATTATTGGAGCTTTTAATCAAAGGAGGTTACATGATGATTCCTCTTTACCTGCTTTTTATTTTAGCAGTTTTCATTTTTATCGAACGGCTAATTACCTTAAAAAAAGCATCTAAAACCCCTAAAGGGATGATAGATCAAGTTAAAATGATGGTGCAAAGCGGAAATATCCAACAGGCTAAAATGATCTGCCAGGGAGAAGAAACACCTGTGGCCTACATGATTGCGAAGGGTTTGGAAAGAATAGGAAGCCCACTGAAAAATATTGAGGTAGCCATTGAGAACGTAGGGAAAATTGAAATTTACAAATTGGAAAAAAATCTCGGTCTGTTGGCCACGGTATCCGGAGCTGCCCCCATGATTGGCTTTTTGGGAACAGTGGCCGGTATGATCCGGGCTTTCATAGGGGTAGCTCAGGAAGAAGGCATGGTCTCACCGAAACTGCTTTCAACGGGTATTTATGAAGCCATGATTACCACTGCCACCGGATTGGTAGTAGGCATTATAGCTTATTTGGGATATAACTATCTGGTCACCCGGGTATCCAAACTCATCCATAACATGGAATATACCACCATTGAATTCATAGATTTGCTACAGGAAAAAAAATAATATGGCATTACAATCCAAAAACAAAATAGATGCGGCTTTCAGCATGTCCTCCATGACAGATATCATATTTCTGTTGTTGATTTTTTTCATGCTGACTTCCAGTTTCATTACACCTTCTGGTTTGCCGGTCAATTTACCCTCCAGTGAAACTTCAGACATTGTCATGCAGGAAGTCACGGTAAGTATTACAAAGGACCTTAGGTTTGCCGTCAACGACAAGAGAGTCAACAGGAATGAAATTAAAAATGCATTAACTTCGTTATTGAAAGAGAAAAAAGGCTATGTGGTTCTTCATATCGATAAGGAGGTACCTGTGGAATACCTGGTCGAAATCGGTGGAATTGCAGCTTCCCTTGAAGCCAATGTTACCATCGCAACCAAACCATTTAAATAAATTATGGAAGTCTGGGAAGACAGAAAAGAAACTATAGAAAATAAAAGGAAGGCGACCATCATCACCTTTGTCTTTAACGTTTTGTTGTTAATCGGGCTGTATTTTATGATAGCATGGCGGCAACCTGTCCCTCCCATGTCTCAATTCGGGCTTGAACTAAATCTTGGTTTTTCAGATGTTGGAAGTGGGAATGAACCCTCTGAGATCCCACCTGCAGACCGGATAGAAGCCCCAACCGAGTCGGTCGCACCAGGCGATCCTTCCCCGGAGCCAACCAAAAATGCCACACCCGTAACTCCTCCAAAAACAGAACCCACTCCGGCCAAATCCCAACCGGCAAAGCCTTCTTTTGAAAGCCGATCCAATACACCCAGTCCGGTAAGGGGAGAGGAAAAGCCTAAAAATAATACGGAACAGCCAAAAGAAAAGCCCGATGTGCAACCTGCAAAGCCAGCAGTACCGGAAAAAGAATCCAAACCGGTACCCGAGAAATCACCGGAAGAAAAACCCAAAGTAGATCCAAGGGCCATTTTTGGGGCTGGTGGCACCCGGGGAGAAAACCAAAAACCCTCTTCAGGTAGCAATCAGGGAAGTTCCAATCAACCAGGGGATGAAGGCAATCCCCAAGGGACCATAGATGGTCGGTCCATTCTTGAGACAGGAAGAGGCAATGCCGGAGATGGAGCGGGATACAATTTGGATCTGGCAGGATGGGATTTTGCTTCCAAGCCCAATATACAGGATAATGTATCCAACAGAAACGGGAAAATCGTTTTCAGGATCACGGTGGATGATAATGGAAAAATCGTACAGGCCATCCCTCTGGAATACAATGTAAACAACGATGTGCTCACCTATTACCGCACCATAGTAAATAAATTGTCCTTCAAAAGGCAAAGTGGAAATCCATCCGCAGAATACTCCACCGGTAGAATCACTTTTATCATCAAAGTTGACTGACCTGTATTGATGAACTATCAGGAATCTTTGGACTTTTTGTTCAATGCACTGCCTATGTATCAGCGGGTGGGCAGCACCGCTTTTAAAAAAGATTTATCGAACACTTATAAGCTTTGCGAAAGACTTGGCCACCCTCAGGATAAGTTAAAGTGTATCCATATCGCTGGCACCAACGGTAAAGGCAGTACAGCTCATGCCCTGGCATCAATTCTCCAAAAGGAAGGTTACAAAACAGGGCTTTATACTTCACCGCACCTAAAATCCTTTCGGGAAAGAATTAAAATCAATGGCCGGGAAATCCCTGAAAAGGATGTCACTGATTTTGTTAATTCCCATCAATCATTTCTTCTGGCGCTTCAACCCAGTTTTTTTGAGATGACGGTTGCCTTGGCTTTTCACTACTTCGAAAAGGAGAAAGTTGATTTTGCATGTATTGAGGTAGGAATGGGAGGGAGATTTGACAGTACCAACGTAATAAAACCTCTACTCAGTGTCATCACCAATATCGGGCTGGATCATGTAAGCTTCCTTGGAAATACCCTGGAAAAAATAGCCTTTGAAAAAGCCGGAATAATTAAACCCCGAACTCCGGTGGTCATCAGCCAATCTCAACCTGAAACCATTTCCGTATTCCGGGAAAAAGCCTTGCAGGAAGGAGCCCCCCTGCATTTTGCCGATCAAGAAATCAATGTGTTTTATAAAGGTGCCATCATGGAGAAAGGCAATCTCCCAAAATCAAAATATGAATTGCGCTTCCCCAATAAAGCCCCTGTCAATATTCAGCTGGATTTAATGGGAAAATACCAGGAGAAAAACCTTCCAGGAATATGGAAGGCCTGTGAAGTTCTCAATCAAATTGGGATACCTATAAAAGACAAAAGTATACTTTCAGGACTGGAAACCATCATATCATCTACCGGATTAAAAGGAAGATGGCAAACGCTCAGGATAAATCCTTTAACTATTTGTGATACAGGCCATAATATCGATGGATTTAAATTTATTATTGAACAAATAAAAACTATTCCTTACCGGAAACTGAGCATGGTTTTGGGAATGGTAAATGACAAAGACATAACTTCCCTCTTATCCTTGCTGCCCAAAAATGCGGATTATTATTTCTGTCAGGCCAATTTGCCCCGGGCCATGTCAGCAGAACAATTGAAACATGATGCGGAAAAATTTGGATTAATAGGAGAATCCATTCCAGATGTAAACGAGGCGCTTCGTAAGGCCCTAGGATTTTCAGGAAAGAAGGACTTAATATTTGTGGGTGGCAGTACTTATGTAGTCGCAGAAATCGAAGGACTTTAATTATGGGTAGAAAAAAAATCGAACGATTTGAACAGAATGAACAGAACCCTCTCGTGGTTCAACCCGGTAAGCCCTTATTTGAGGAAATAAAGGGAAACTGGAACAAAAAACAATTTCAAAAGGAGGGGCCCTTAATTGTTGAACTTGCCTGCGGAAGAGGGGAATTTACAGTGGGGCTGGCAAGAATTTATCCCCGTAAAAATTTTATAGGGGTAGACATAAAAGGTTCGAGGATATGGAAAGGCAGCTCGATTGCCTTAGATGAGGGATTAATTAATGTGGCTTTTCTAAGAACCCAGATACAGCTGTTGGAAGCGTCTTTTGGGGAAAAGGAAATTGATGAACTTTGGATCACTTTTCCGGATCCCAGGCCAAAAGACAGAGATGAAAGGAGAAGATTGACTTCACCGAGATTTTTGAATATTTTTAAAAATTTAATGGTAAAAAGGGGCCTTATTCATATTAAAACCGATAATACCGGCCTATATGCCTACACCATGGACTTACTATTATCCAGAAAAGATGTAAAAATATGGAAACATACAGAAAACTTTTATTCCTCTGAATGGAAAGATGACCATTATGGGATAAAAACAAAATATGAAACCCTTTTTATGGAGAAGGGAGAAACCATAAAGTACATTCAATTTTCATTTATTTAGCGGTATTTTCTGAGATTTGACCCTGCTTGCTTCAGTCTTCCACTTCCAATACCTCCAAAATATCGGCGAGCTCATCAAAGTCCTTTATACCAGGTTTGATTTCATGCCCGCCTCTCATGCTGATTCCTTTTACCCTGGTTTCTGAAATCACCTTTTCCACGTTGTTTTCGTCAAATCCAAACCCCAGCAAAACCTCACAGCGGGAAGCCAGGTCTTTGAGCAAACCAATATGGGATGGGGAAAGCCCATATCCCATATTGGTTTCCAGGTTCAACAGGATATTGTGTTCCCGAAAAGTCGGAGATAAATTAATCAGGGTATCCAAATCCTTATCAGAATCAATTTCGGCTTTATAAATAAGCGGGTAATTGGTATGATATAACATCTGTAAATGGGCAAATTCCTCTATCTGAATCAGGTCGAAATGGGCATATTGTTTTAAGGTATTCAGAATATTATCAGGATGACTGGTTTTAAATTCGGCCACATATTGCAATCCGGATAACCAATCCGTTATTTCTTTGAATTGGGTGGGAGGGACATAATATTCATCTTGCTCTTCCAAAGAGAAACCCAGTAAATTGACATACATACCCGCACAATATCGGGCATCACTGAGGTTGTTTACATTGCTTATTTTCACAAAAGTTTTTAGGGCCATTTTATTTTGGTCAAATATTTACGTACTTTTCAAAGGATTTCAAATATAAAGAATGAAAATTTTGAAAAAAAGGTATTGGTTCCTGCCAATTTTGATTTTTATGATAGGATGTGAGCCAGAAAAAGAAGAACCTGGAATATTAAATTCCGTCTATTTCCCCCTGGAAATCGGAAATTTTTGGATTTACGAAGTGGATGAATCCATTTATTATGGGGAAAATGATTTCGAAACCAATCAATATTTCTATAGAGATGAAATTACAGATCAATACGTAAATGAAGAAAATGATCCGGTTTTCCTCTTTAAAAGGCAATCTTCACCGGACCGTAATAATTGGAAAAATGAGCAGGTCTTTGCCTATACGTTCAGTAGAAACAGGCTAATCCGTACCCATGATAACCTCCAGGAAATTGTACTGGTTTACCCGATTGGTGGCGACCTTGAATGGGACGGGAACGGACTGAATAACAAGTTTTCTGAAAATTTCTTTATAGAAAATTTGGGTTCCTATGCACTAAAGGATAGAGCCTATCCCCATACTGTTTCGGTGAGGCAAAGTGATGAGGATGATCGAATTACCATCAGGGACATCAGGTATGATGTATATGCTATTAATGTGGGTTTGATAGAAAGTTATTATGAGGTGTACCATTATTGCTCCAGAAACGATTGCTTGGGCGAACAAATCATCCAAAATGGACGTTTTACTCATTTGAAATTGTTATCCAATGGTAAACTATAGTATTTTCATCTTTGTTTCTCTTTTCCTGTTCCATCAAAAAGGACTAGCCCAGGATCGTTATGCGATTCATTTTAAATACAAACCAACTGAATTATATCGGTTGGATGAACCCGAAAATTTGCTGGGTAAAAGGGCATTGGAAAGAAGGTCGAAAGAGGGCATGGCCGTGGACAGTACGGATATTCCTGTCTCTGAAAAATATATTTCGTCCACTGCTTCTTTGGTAAATGATTTTTTGTATCATTCAAAATGGCTGAATGCATCCATCGTGGTGGCTGAAGAAAAAAATTTGTTGGCCATTGCAGAT
Source organism: Cyclobacteriaceae bacterium (assembly GCA_040905205.1). Taxonomy (GTDB): domain Bacteria; phylum Bacteroidota; class Bacteroidia; order Cytophagales; family Cyclobacteriaceae; genus Cyclobacterium. Next base: position 12,201 of record JBBDSB010000454.1, on the reverse strand, counting down.
TTGGATTTTGTGGACAAAGTGGTTTTGGTGGCCAAAGGTGGCCTGAAATCATCCCAAAGCAGCAAAAAGGAAAACCTATCCAGAATCAATAAGAAAATTAAAAAAATTTTCTGGGAGGATCAATCTTTTGAATTTCAAAATAACATTTTGGGAATTCCTGACATGCATCAGGAAGGTTACAATGGTGAAGGGGTACGTATTGCAGTATTTGATGCTGGTTTTTTAAATGTGGATGAAATCAGTGGGATGCAGCATTTATTTGAAGAAAAAAAAATCATTGCAACGAGGGATTTTGTAAATTCCGCTTCGGAAGATGTATTCAAAAGAGATACCCATGGGACCGGCTCGCTGTCGCTTTTGGCCGCTTATGATCCGGAAAAATTGATTGCCGGAGCCTATGAATCGGAATACGTTTTATGCATCACAGAGGATGTGGATTCAGAAAACAGGATAGAAGAATACAATTGGGTCAGGGCAGCGGAATTTTCAGACAGCTTGGGGGTAGATATAATCAACAGTTCTTTAGGTTATAATTTCTTTGATGATCCTGAGATGAATTACACCAAAGAAGACCTTGACGGTGAAACAGCAGTCATTTCAATTGGAGCGGCCATGGCTGCTAAAAAAGGCATATTGGTGGTCAGCAGTACTGGTAATGAGGGGAATATTGACTGGCAGACCATTACGGTTCCTGCCGATGCCAAAGGGATTTTATCGGTTGGAGCCATTAATAATAATTTCGAAAAAGCTGCTTTTAGCTCCGTTGGCCCAAGCAGTGATGGTAGGATAAAACCGGAATTGGTCGCATTTGGATCCGGAGTAACCCTTTGGAGGTACAGTAATGGAACGAGTTTCTCAAGTGGCACCTCGTTTTCGGCACCCCAGATTGCTGCCTTGGCAGCTGGCCTATGGCAGGCCCATCCTGAATGGACCCGATCTCAATTGAAGGAAAGGTTAATCGCCAGTGGTTCCCAATTTGATGAGCCTGACTCCGAGTTGGGCTACGGTGTACCCAACTATTTAAGAGCAATGTATGGGACCGTCGATGACCTGGAGAGAAAATTGGTAATACCAACCCCAAAAGTTTATCCAAATCCACTGGACCATCAACAATTATTTATTGAATTTGGAAATGCATCCAATTGTCTTTTCAAACTTTTTAATACCACCGGGAATCTGGTAACTTATCTTTCTTTGGCAAGAAATGACATTCAAGCCCCCTATGAAGTAGAGCTGCCCTTGGTTCATCCCGGTGTTTATTTGATTGAATTAGAGGATGATTCGGGTGCTAGTACCATAAAGTTACTTAGAAAATAAACTTTTCAATTATAAATTACTTTTTTTGTACAGGTTTAGCGAAAAACCTGAACCCGATCAATAAAAAATAGTAATATGAACCCTTTAATAGCACCATCAATCCTGGCAGCGGATTTTGCCAATCTTCAGCGGGAAGTAGAAATGATAAATGAGTCCGAGGCCGATTATATCCATGTGGATATTATGGATGGGGTTTTTGTACCCAATATTTCCATGGGATTTCCGGTATTGGATGCCATCCATAGGCATGCTAAAAAGCCTTTGGATGTTCATTTAATGATCGTCAATCCTGACCAATATTTAGAAAAAGTTCAGAATGCAGGCGCTTTTAATATTACTGTTCATATTGAAGTGTGTGATCACCTATGCCGGACCATCGATGTCATTAAAAAATTGGGCTGTAAAGCAGGGGTTGCCCTTAACCCACATACCCCCGTTTACCTACTAAAGGATATCATCAGGGATCTGGATTTAATTTGTATGATGTCTGTGAATCCGGGATTCGGGGGTCAAAATTTCATTGAAAACACCTATCAAAAGGTTAAATCCCTTTCTACGTTGATTGTTGAATCCGGTTCTCATGCTAAAATTGAAATTGATGGCGGGGTGAGCATGGAAAATGCCAAGAAGTTATTTGATATTGGCGCCCATGTCCTGGTGGCGGGGAATTTTGTTTTTTCTTCGAAAAATCCTCAGGAAACCATTAATAACTTAAAGAATATCGTTTAAAGTCAATTTCTATAGGGGTCATATAATATTTGGCTCTTTTTTTGCAAATTGCCTTGTAAAATTAATTGTTTGTCAGTTAATTCGTATTATAAAGCACATACTAAAATGAAATGAAACTTATGAAAAAATTACTTGTATTGGCCTTCTTGATGTTCGGAATGGTTGGTTTTAATGTATTTGCACAAGAAGGTGCAGAAGAAGCAGAAGAAATAACCGAGGATGAATTAACAAAATTTGCAGTAATGGAAGACTCTGTCATGGCCTTCTATGAGCAAAAAAATGAAGAGTTGGTGGAGATGATCAAAAACAATGAGAACATTGATGGGGCAGCGAGATATAATGAAATAAAAGATGCCTGGGAAGATGAAGAGAAACTGGCGGAAATAGAGATTACAGAGGTAGAAAAAACAGCTTATGAAGAAATCCTTTCATTTATGGGTTCATTAAGTGAAGAAGTAAGAAATCTCAAAATAGAATTGATTAAAAACGACGAAGTTTTGGGCATTTCCACCTATAATAAAGTAAATAAAGCGATGAAAGAAGATCCGGAAATCAAAGAAAAAGTAGATTCCAAAATGGCGGAATTGAAAGAAAAGAGAAGTGTTGGTGAAGAAGAAGCCGGCCCAGGGACGGAAGGGTAGTTTTGCAACCATGATTTTAAAAACCCTCTGGAGCTGAGGGTTTTTTTATGGCTTTTTGTTAATTTAAAGGAGTGATTTTCTTCCTTTTCACACCATAATCAATCCATTTATCGTTAGTTTAAAGTAATCATTATTTAGAAACAAGAATGAATGGATTAACGATTTCAGTACCAAAGTTTCTTTTAATCACTTTTATCCTTCAGGTTTGGATGCTACCCTCTTTTTCGCAGGGTGATGATATTTTTGGAATAGAAAGAAAGATTAGTGGCAGAAAAAGCAATAATGAATTGGGCAATGTTTTCCGAAACATGATCAGTAATTTTTCTTTTGAAATTTCAGGTGGTTCCGCCTACCATTCCAATTTAATGGAATTCTATTCCGATTCTGCCAACCATTACCCATTCAGTCCCCTACAGGAGGAAGAAGGCATTGGTCTTAATTTGGAAGATACCCTAAGCCTTAGAGGTGGTCAAATGGTGATGCCCATCAATGTGGGAGTCCGATTGAAATTGTTCAATTTTCTCACCCTAGGGGCAGGTTATGGAAGAGAATGGGGACAAATGTCGGCTTTGAATTCAACGGCTTTTGATTTTAATTTTGATGGCCAAAAATACATAATTGACAGGCTGTATGGCACCGTGGGGATGGTGCTCTGGGATGCGGATAAAAGAATTTCATTTTTAAAATGGAGGTACACAAATTTTTCTGAAAATAACATTTACATGCAATCTGAACTAAAACTCAGAGCGAGACAGGTATATCCCTGGCGGGTAATCTTGGAAGGAGAATTTGGCTCATCCATTATAAGGGAAAGCTTTGATCCCCGAATAACTTCTCCTGATCCCTATTACGCCCTGGGCATTCGTGTTGAAAGAGATTTTTCTGAGTATACAAAATTCTTTGTTAAGCCCTCAGTAGGTTTCCGAAGCCATAATTACCAGCATCCCGATTTACCTGAATTTCAAGTGATGGACCAAAGGATGTATGGTTTACAGTTAGGGGTATCACTCAGTATGCCGGGAACCAAAAGATGTAAGGTAGGTGGATGTGGAGTGGTGATGAAACATATTCATAATGGTGTAGAATACAGAGGCAGTTCGATTTGGAAAAGGCAGAACAGGAAAGTAGGGGAGTGGTATGGGAACTAAAAACCAATTATAATTTGAAATCCAGTGATAAGAATAACCTTTAATGAAAGAAAATAACTCCATGACTATAAATAGAATAACTGAATTTGGAATTATTAGAAAAATTATATTTTTCAAAACATTTACTTTTTGCTATCTTGCAGGTTAATAGAGAGAAAATCAAAATATGGCTCAGGGAGAGAACGAAAATATTATACCGATCAATATAGAGGAGGAAATGCGCGGTGCCTACATCGATTATTCGATGTCGGTGATAGTTTCCAGGGCATTACCCGATGTAAGAGATGGTTTAAAACCTGTCCACAGGAGAATTCTTTATGGAATGCAGGAACTGGGAGTCTCCCATAATAAGCCCTATAAAAAATCAGCAAGAATTGTAGGGGAAGTATTGGGAAAATACCATCCACATGGTGATTCTGCAGTCTACGAAACTTTGGTGCGGATGGCCCAGCATTGGTCCTTAAGGTATCCTTTGGTGGATCCGCAGGGAAATTTCGGCTCTGTCGATGGGGATAACCCAGCGGCCATGCGATATACTGAAGCAAGATTGCGAAGAATTGCCGAGGAGCTTTTGATAGACATCAATAAGGAAACGGTTGATTTTCAATTGAATTTTGATGATACCCTTAAAGAGCCTGTTGTATTACCAGCTAAAATTCCGGCACTTTTATTAAACGGAGCTTCTGGAATTGCGGTTGGCATGGCCACCAATATGGCACCCCATCATCTCGGGGAAGTCATAGATGGGATCAACGCCTATATTGACAACAATGATATCACCATTCCTGAATTGATGGAGCACGTTATTGCTCCCGATTTTCCGACAGGTGGAATTATTTATGGTTATAACGGCGTAAAATCAGCTTTTGAAACAGGCCGGGGAAGAATAATCATGAGAGGGAAGGCTTCAGTGGAATTAAAAGCCAACGGAAAGGAAATGATCGTTATCACCGAAATTCCTTACCAGGTAAACAAAGCCTCCATGGTAGAAAAAACGGCTCAACTGATCAATGAAAAAAAACTGGATGGTATTTCAGCCATTCGGGATGAATCAGACCGCCAGGGAATGAGGATTGTTTATGAGCTGAAAAAGGACGCAGTTGCCAATGTCATTTTAAATAACTTATATAAGCATACACAACTTCAAACTTCATTTAGCGTCAACAATGTCGCTTTGGTAAAAGGCAGGCCTTATACATTAAATTTAAAGGACCTTATCCGGCACTATGTAAACCATAGGCACGAGGTGGTGATCCGGAGGACCGAATATGAACTTCGCGAGGCTGAAAAAAGAGCCCATATTCTTGAAGGCTATCTCATTGCCCTGGATCATTTGGATGAAGTCATACAATTGATCAGAGATTCCCGAGATCCTGAAACTGCCAGGAATGGCTTGATGAAAAGATTCGAGCTCACTGAAATTCAGGCAAGGGCGATACTTGACATGCGATTGCAGCGTCTTACCGGGATGGAAAGGGAGAAAATTCAGCAGGAATACAATGAATTGATGAAATTGATTGAAGAGTTGAATGAAATCCTCGGCAATGAGGAAAAAAGAATGCAGATCATTCGAGATGAACTGGCGGAAATGAAGAACCGTTATTCGGATGAAAGAAGGACTACTATTGAACACAATGCAGAGGATTTCAACTATGAGGACATGATTCCCAATGAGGAAGTCGTGATCACAGTTTCCCACCAAGGCTATATTAAAAGAACCGTACTGACAGAATACAAATCGCAGAGCAGAGGGGGAGTAGGTTCAAGGGGTGTAAGCACCAAACAAGATGACTATACAGAATATTTATTTACAGCCCTCACCCACAATTACCTGCTGATATTTACGGATCAGGGCAAACTATTTTGGTTAAAGACTTACGCCATACCTGAAGGAATCAAGACCTCCAAAGGAAGACCTATCCAAAACCTTATCAATATTCAAAGTGGGGACAAAATAAGGTCCATCATTCAGGTAAAGAATCTTTCTGATGAAGATTATATCAATAATAATTTTCTGGTAATGATTACCAGAAATGGAATCATTAAAAAAACTACCTTAGAACAATATTCGCGACCAAGAACCAACGGAATTATTGCCCTGAATATCAGAGAAGATGATCAACTACTGAATGTGGAAATGACCAACGGAGATTCCCATATCATCATAGCTTCCAGTTCCGGTAGGGCAGTTCACTTCCACGAATCCAATGTGAGACCGATGGGCAGAACGGCCACAGGCGTTAAAGCCATCAATCTGGATAATTCAAAGTTCCACGTAATTGGCATGGTTTGTGTTGAGAGAGATGACGCCACCTTACTTGTAGTTTCAGAAAAAGGATATGGAAAAAGATCTTTCTTAACCGAATACCGAATCACCAAGAGGGGAGGAAAGGGTGTGAAATCCATGAATATTACAGAAAAGACAGGGGGATTGGTTGCCATTAAGGAGGTTACGGATACCAATGATTTATTGATTATTAACCGATCAGGAATTATAATACGCACCCCAGCTTCCGGCATTAGGGTAATGGGAAGGGCAACCCAAGGCGTTCGACTGATAAGGCTTAATGAAAATGACGAAATATCTTCAGTAGAAAAAATAGAGAATATACCCGGTATTGAGGAAGATCCCAACGCCCCCGAAACCCCTGATTTGGATAAGGATGATGATTCAAACAAAGAAATATAACTGAAACCAAAAAAAGAACAACTCAAACAATATGAAAAAGTTAATTTTATCGTTGGCTTTGGTAGGAATTGCTACAACTATCACTTTTGGCCAAAAGAAAGTGGTAAGATCTGCCGAGAGAAATCTTAGAAGAGGCAATATTGAAGAAGCCTATACTGACATCAAAAAAGCAATTGATGATGAGGAAACTGGAAGTGAATCCGACACCTATTTTGCGAAAGGCAAAATAGAAACCATCATGTTTGAAGCTGATTCTTCCAATACGGAAGAAACTGTGGCAGTAGGAAGGGATGCACAGGATAGTTTTATGAAAACTTTTGAGATAGAGGGTCAGGATTCTACCAGCAATGTCAGCGAAGACCTTTTTAAGGAGGTCATTCCTGATTTACCAGCTAATATGCAGGGAGAAGGCGTTTATAGATTGAAAAACGCTTCTTTTAATAAAGCCATCGAAAAATATGAAGAAGATAATATGGAGTTGGCTTTTGATTTCTTTTCATTGGCCGCAGACCTTGACCCTAAAGATACATCTATAGTCTTTAATGCTGGTTATACGGCCAACATGATTGGAAACAGCGAGGCGGCAAAAAAATATTTTACCCAACTATTGGAAATTGAAGAATACAATAAACTAAATGCTTATTACTTTTTAATACAGATTGCCAGTGCCGAAGATAATGATCCGGAAGAAGCATACAGAATCGTAACCCAGGCAAGGGAGGAATATCCTGAAGATAAGGGGCTGACTGAATTTGAAATTCAATTGTTGCTACAATTGGATAAAATGGATGAAGCCATGACTTCTATTGAAAAGGCACTTGAAAATGACCCGGATAACCCCGCCATTAGATTGAGATATGGTTATTTGAAGGAAAAATCCGGTGATATGGACGGTGCACTCGAGGAATACAAAAGGACAGTACAAGCGGACCCTGAATTTTTTGAAGGAAATTATTATGCAGGGGCCATTTATTTGGACCAGGCAAGAAACATTATTACTGAAGTCAACAACCTTTCTGATGAAGACTGGGATAAAATGTCTGATGAGATGTTGGCCAAGGCTGATGGTTTGTATGAAGAAGCCCTTCCTTATTTTACCAAAGCATCTGAATTAAAACCGGACAATACGGATATCATGGAAATTCTTTATCAAATACATACCAGACTTGAAAATGAAGCCAAAATCCAGGAGTATGATGATAAATTGTCTGAAATACTTGGGGATGATTGGCTTGAAAGATAAGCAAACCTAAAATTAAAATCTAAAGGTTACTGAAATGGATTCAGTAACCTTTTTTTTATCTTTATTTCCTGTATTTTTAGTTTTAAATAATTTGAATAAACTTCCACAGTTACGAAGAAATTAGTCAGTTCCTAAAATCCGCAGTAAATTCCTGTAATCAGTTGATCCTTATGGAAAAAAACCTTCCAAGTTTCACCCGATTGATTTTAACAATAAACTGATTATCAACCAAACCAGAAAGGTTTGCGGATTTTAATCAGTTTCTTCCTCCTCTAATTCGGCTTCAAATTGTTCGGCTATAAAATCCTCTTTTCCAATCCAATAGGTGGAAGTTAGCATTTCAAAATGATCTTTTTTAAGTTCCTTTAAATTCCATACGATAGCCTCGGCCTCCTCAAATGGTGTGTTACTATCAAGCTTTTCCCCAAAAAGTCTTTTTATAAGGTTGCTTTCAGATAGGCCATGGGACAATAATTTTAAGGCTGTTTCTTTGTTTATGTCTTCCTGGATGGAACCAGCCACGGGTTGGATTACGCAATCAATGATACTGGCTTTGGTGTTGGGGAATTTTCCATTAAAGGCCTTATACAAGAGTTGATTGATATGGAAAAGGGTAGCGTGCAGACCTATTTCCGGATATTCTTCGGCAATTTTATCCAGAAGCATGTCATTGGATATTTGTTGGATCTGCCCTTCATTGAGTTCATCAGATAATTTATATTCCAAAATGATGGCGGCCGCTTCATTGGGTTCAAAGTCAGTGATCGCCATTAAAAGCAATTCTTTCAAATTCTCCTTTTTGGCTTTCTTAGCATCAGGAAAATCCATCTTTTCAAGTAATGCGATATGATCTTCTTCCGACCAATATTCATTTACTTCTTCAACGGTAGTTAATTGGTTGATTTTTATTTTATATTTCATTTCCATTCAGTTTTTTACAAGGTACAGGAATATTATTAACATTTGAAGAATATAAGGCATTATCCGGTTCAAAAGAACAGAAAAAGGTTAACATCCTACTGTTTAAATACAAATTTCTACAGGGTTTGTGTATATTAGCACAACTAAATAAAACAAACTCAAAATATTATGAAAATGAAAAAATTATATGGATTTGCTATTGCCCTGATGTTCCTTTTTGCGGCCAGTAAGACCACCCAGGCACAAATGCAACCTCCCGCCCTCAGCCCAGCTTCATCTGTATCCCAGAATGTTGGATTCACTAAAATCAGCATGGAATATTCCTCACCAGGCGTAAAAGGACGTAAAATATTTGGGGATCTTCAAAAATATGGAGTCACCTGGAGAGCAGGGGCCAACGCACCCACCATGATTGAATTCAGCACTGCCGTTAATATCAATGGAACCAATATAGCTCCCGGAAAATACTCCCTTTTCATTACCCCTATGCAATCAGGAGAATGGACCATACATATCAATAGTAAAGGAAATGCGGTTTATGCTTATACTTCGGGTGAAAAAGTGGACGAAGTGGCTCTTGCAAAAGATGACGCTGTAGCCATCAATACGACGCCAGAGATGGTTGATGAAATTCAGGAAAGATTAACTTATTGGATTTCTGCAGAAGATAATAAGGTGGCTAAAATAACCATGGCATGGGAGAATGTAAGACTTTCCTTTATGGTGGACACGCAGGTTGACCAGAAATTGAAGAATTTTAGTGAAATGTTTTAATTCATTCAGAAATAATTTTTTTTTCAAAAAATAAATGAACTTTTAAAACCTCCATTTGGAGGTTTTTTTTGTTTTTTTAGGTATATTTAATCTGGATGTTTAAAAAATGAGGTTGTAGGGATATTTTTGAAATCTACCAAACATGACTGTTAGTAAAGATCCCCAGATTGTTTTATTTGGAGATGACAGCGACTGCCAGGCTGCATTAAATCACATTTGTTATTGTTGTGAAGTTGAAAAAAATTTAATGATCAGTGTGTATGATCTTAAGAAACATAAATTTCTGTTTTTTAATGATTCATTCAAAAATACCCTGGGTGATAATCATCTGGAAAACAAACCAAATTCCTGGGATTTTTGGTTCCAAAAAATAAATCCCGATGAGTCCAAAACCATTAAATCCAGGATCAATGATTTTATCCGCAATTGCAGCCCCCAAAAACCGCCTGATGCCCAGTTTTTTACCTATCACATAAGGAATATATTTAATCAATGGCGCCTGATCAACCATGAGTTGTCCTCTTATTATTACAAGAATGAATTCATTGCCCTCAGCTACCTCTATGATATCTCCCAAAAAGAACAGATCGAAAATTATTTGGGGGTTAAAGCTTCATCCGGTAACCCTATAGCCTGTGAAATCAGCATCTCCAAAAGAGAAAAAGAAGTATTGCAATTAATAGCAGAAGGTTTTTCCTCCAAACAAATTGCCCATGAATTATATATCAGTAACCATACTGCTATCAGTCACAGAAAACACCTCATCGAAAAATTCAAAGTAAAAAATACAGCGCAATTAATAAAAGAAGCTGCAAAGTCAATTTTGATTTAAGCGGTAATTTGTTTTTAAATGATCATTTCAAACTACTAAATTATTTCCTTCGATTTAATTTGAATTCCATACTATTTTTATCAAATTATCAGTTAACTCAGGGGACTTTTTTTAAAATTTTAAATTTGTTTGATCAAAATATCCCTAAAAATAGGGATTGATCCAACAGAATATTCATCCTAACTTTATCCTGATTAATCCCCTCATAATGAATCGGTTAATCATTTTCATTTTTTCCCTATCAGATGTTAACCAAAACCATATTCATTATGGAAAAACATGTTATCGTTTCTTTAAATAGCCTAATTGGTCATTTAGAAGTCAAATCAAAGCAAGAACAACAATCATTCAACCAATTGGTCAAGTCTTTGTCACTTTCAGACCTTGAAGAAAAGGGTGTTGCCGAAGAAAAGTTCTCCTTTGAAAACTCCGACTTATATGCTGAGGACCGAATTCCTGAGGACCGAAAAAAAGCCATTGGAACCATTATTAAAAACAGGACAGCTAAAAAGAGCGCCACACAATATAAAGTTTACAGAAGGGAAATCCCCATCCGTGAAAAACTGCTTCATCAATCCATGGCTTCCTGGGGTGCAGGTTCCAAAGTCGACCATTCCTTAGGCCCATTTAATAGCCGTGATGGCAGGCAGTTTTGGTTTGATTTTTATCCCATAGAAACCTTGGTGACCCTTTTTATTCAAGGTCTCAATGAACCGGTTTTGATGTTTTCCGTCCAATCCTCAGGCAAAAGATTAGTTGTTGCAAGGCAGGATCAGGTGCTGAATCGGTCCAGGGCTTTTAACCTCTCCAAAGGAAGTGTTTGGGTGAACTCCAAATTCTTAGCGAATAACGCACCGAACGGAACCTATACTGGTTTTTCGATCAAGGGAGGGAAAATCAACCTGAGCCAAACGGCCCAAATTTTAAAGAATAAACTTACCATCCCGGCCAAAGCCAATGTCAAGGTTCAATTGGACCTGGAACAATCCAATGGGGAAGAGGGAGGAGAAAGAAGTTCCTTTGGCTCTGAAGCACGAGACCTGCAGTTGAGGCTTCCGCCCACCCTGAGTTTTGAATTTTCCGGTAATGGAAGTAAGGTAAATGAAGTAGGGGAGTCAGGATGGAAATTATTTGGCCAGTCCATAAATTTTTCGTGGAATAAAAAACAGTCACCTTCCTATCATGCACAGCTTCAACGAATCATCATCCCCTTGGATGCATCGGAAACCAATTTGATCATCCGAAAAAACACTTCGGACTTTACTGAAATAGGCCCTGGTGCAGAAATCGAGAAAAGTGGCTGGGTTTTACCCGTCGCCAATATCAACCCGACCCAACCTACAGTAGCGCTTGGAAATGGGGAACTATTTGTTCAGTCCAAGCAGGGCATTTCAAGCAAATGGAAAAGTATGGAAGGCGGGGGATTGGCTTTAAATAACCCTGTTTTCATAGCCGGACCGGGACAATTCTTATTATTGGATTTCAATGCAGGAAATCCCCATTCGACTCAATCCCTGGCACTTTGGAAGGAGGAACAAAATAATATAGGTACCCGGGTTGATTTGACATTTTCAGATAATTCACCCTTCTTTTATGTGAGCAATGCCAATGGAATTGAATTGTTGATGACCTTTGCCAATGCTGATTTTGAAATTGACAGACCTGTAAAAGTCACTGGGGAACCTCCTTTGGTTCAATCGCTTCATTCCCTGTTGATCATTGCGGCCACCATTAACCATCAATTCATTTATTTATTTGATGACAACCTGATTCCTGATGCTGGGGAAATCATTAATCAAGATCCCTATAAACCGGAACATATGGCCCTGGCTCTCACCAATGCTTTATTTAAGGTTACCCAACCCAATGGATGTTTGCTTTTTGGAACCCTGAACGATGATTTCAAC
>JBBDSB010000453.1:0-4679 GCA_040905205.1 Cyclobacteriaceae bacterium | reverse complement strand
AGGGCTGGAATATAACGTTGGATTCTTTTACGATGGGCTGCACCCATCGCTGGGAGATCTCGCCCTTTCAGGGCTTGGTTGAATGTAAACTTGGAGCAGGCCTAGCAGTAAAGAAAATTTAAATCCATAAACTCTTTTTAGGGAATAAAAGAATTAAAATTGCTCGAAATCAAAGCACTGAAAGTGCGCAATATCAAAACACAGGGTGAAGCCCTATGAAAATACGTATAACGGCTACCCAAGCCCTGCAGGGGCGAAATATATTCGTCAATCATTACGCCCGATTCGAGAAAATATTTCATCCTTTAGACGAAATGGGCCTTTTTGGGAATTCCGGAAACACATCGTTTATCGTACTTTAAATTAAACCTATATTATTAATTATTTTCTAGTATTTTTAGTTATATTTAATTTGTATTGTTAGACAGGCAAAACCTTACCATTGTGAATCTGAAGTTGGGATTGCTCCTAATTGCACCAGAAAATCGGTAGCTTTTTTAAGGAAATGGATACAAATAAAAAAATAGTGATCTTTCATCCGCATTAACCTGATTATGAAATACACAAATAAGGTAGTTGCCTTTATTGGCGTTGTACTTTTTTTGAGTGCTTCCTGGGACGGATACGGACAGAGCGGTATCCGGGTAGGAATTACAGGCGGCATTAATGCAAATCAGATTAAAACAAGTACGAACGTTTCAAACCTGCTCTGGAAGTACAATGCAGGCATTTCAGGTACTAAAAAATTCTCAGGTAATTTTTCATTGACAAGCGAATTGTCATACAGCCGACAAGGTAGACGTCTTAACCTGAGCAGCACCAGGAAATACGTCACTAATTTCGACTATCTAGCTCTTCCAGTTTTACTTCGGTTCAGTCCAGTTGGAAAAGAATTGTTTATCCAGGCAGGTGGCAAGTTTGGTTTGTTAGTAAATAGCAAGGAAACCTACATTTACAATAACAATAACTCTCCCAACAATCTCCAACATCTCCGCCAGTGGGATGCCGGAGCTTTAGCGGGTCTGGGCTATCCGTTGGGAAGCCATATTGTCGTAGATGTCCGGTACTATCACGGACTGGTACCTTTGATTAAGGACCATTGGATATTGGGTTCTGATTCAACCCCCATTTTTTATGGGGCCGATCGGTGGGTACACCGGGTTTGGTCGATGAATCTGACGTATTACCTATGAGTAGAAAATATCCCGCCCCTGCAGGGCTCAGACCAATTGAGTCATTCTATATCGATGGGCTGCACCCATCGCTGGGATATTTCGCCCTTTCAGGGCTTGGTGGATGGAAAAAATGACTTGTTTTGAAGTCCGAAAAGTGCAGAAAATACCAGGACAAAAAAAGCGCTGTACCAGAAAAAAAACAAAGTCAAAGGTCAGATGCCTTTGACTTTGCCTTTATTAAATATGCCCAATTCCTGTAATTGAACAAAACCTGTATTCTACCAACCCGGATTTTGATCCAGATTGGTATTTAAGGTCAGTTCATTGGTAGGAAGAGGCATCAAATAATCCCTTTCCGGATCAAATCCATAGCCTCCGTCCGGGCCACTTAACCTGTTCTGAAACGGATCAAAAAAACCTTCACCATTCACCGGAACATTAGATAATGCCTTTAACTCGGGAGTAGCAAATGTACCTACGAATCGTTCTCCCATCCAGTACTCATGTGCTCTCCAACGCATCAAATCGTCAAACCGAAACCCTTCTGCAAACAATTCTACCACGCGCTCTCTTCGGATTTCATGTAAAATATCGGACACTGGATAACCGTAATCAGGCCAGTTAGGGTCGGAAGTTATATTACCGATAGTAAGGTGTGGCATACCCACCCGATCCCTGATCTGGTTGATGGTCATGTCTACATCTGCCTGCGTCAATGTACCCAATTCGGCTTTTGCTTCGGCATAAATCAACAAAGCTTCGGCATAACGCATGAAAATATAATCCACATTTCCATTGTTAATTCCTACTGAGGGGTCCACTACTATGTGCCGGAATTTTTGTGATTCCATACCGGTGCCACTATTGTCTACATCTGGATCCACATAGAGAAGGGTATCCGTTCCTTCTATCCTTCTGATATCTCCCGGGACCATAAATGTTTGTGCGAGCCGTGGATCACGGTTCACTTCAAGGATATCTAAGGTTTCATCTCCAACAAAATTAGGGCTTACGGCTATAGGCAACCCATCCTTGCTCAAATAAAATCTTGACGCATCATAAGTATATCCATAACCGTTTGGCCAGTTCCACAGTTGATTGCTAAAGCTATCTCCAACTGCTCTATCGAAATGTTGGTAAAAAATCACTTCCCGGTTACCTGCATAGTCTACCTGGTTAAAGAGTTCAAAATAGACGCTGCTACTATCCCCTGTTACGAGAGAAAAATTCCCATCATCAATGAGCTGCTTTGCTGCATCAGCCGCTGCCTGCAAATAGGCGGAACCATTGGTTTGTCCTTCAAAAACAGATCCCTGATGGTATTTCTCCCATGTACCTGCGTACAGCGCCGCTCTTGCCTTAAACAATAAAGCAATGTCTTTACTCAGCCGGGTTCCGGGAGTTGCCAGTTGGAAGCTATGATTCATTAAGGAGATGGCCTTATCAATATCACTAAGTATAAAATCAAAAACCTCCGTTCTGTTAGCACGGCTGCCATACAGGATGTCCTCATCTTCCGCTGTAACTGGTAGTGTAATAATTGGTAAAGCTCCAAAGTCCTTAAACAGGTCAAAGTAAAACCATGCCCGGAAAAAATGTCCCTCACCAATATAATGGTCCCTCATGTTACCGCCCACTTCAACACGATCAACATTAGCTAGAAAATAGTTGATGTTTCGGATATTTTCCCAATTCCAACCGCCACCAGAACCCGGAACATTTACTACACCATCCATACGTTGGGTAAAAGTGCCACCAAAAGCGTTGAGCCCTTCTAAAGCAAAGTCTGTTCCCTCGTCCTTAGTTGGTGCCTTTCCACCACCGGAAGCGGGCCAACCCTGAAAGGAGTCATAAAATGAATTAAGAAATAATTCCAAATCGGATTGACTGTTCCAGAATTCCGGATCAGATATCTGATCGAGCGGCGATCTCTCCAGAAAATCTTCCTGGCAGGAATACATAGATGTTCCCATTGCCAGTATAAGTATATAGAATATTTTTTTCATGACGTTGTTTTTTAGAAGTTAAGGTTTAAACCTGCAGACATTGTCGTGCTCAATGGATAAGCATCACCAGCCCCATACCATCTTCCAGCAAGTGCCTCCGGGTCAAAAAACATCAAATCGGTAAAAGTCAAAAGATTCTCACCGGATAAAAAGATCCTGGCATTCGTCAGTAACACTTTTTCAGCAATTTTTTTAGGAAGGGAATAACCTATCTGCAGGTTCTTTAACCTCAGATAAGCAGCATTTTGTATCAGATGATCGACTGGCCGTCCATAGTTTTTGGCATTTTCGCCAAAAAACTGTGCATAGGGTCTTGGGAAATAGGCATCTGGATTAGCACCTAAAACACTTGTCTCATCACGCCAGTAGTCCATATGATCCTCTAAGACATTATTGTGCATGGGACCTGCTGCAGGTCCCCTGAATACGGAACTGTTTCCAAAGGTCCAATCCCTTTTAGCCACTCCCTGGAAAAACACAGAAACATCAAAATTTCTCCATTGAGCGTTCAGGTTAAAACCATAAGTGTATCGTGGCGTAGTATTTCCAATTATTTCAAGATCCCCGGGATCCTCAACTGTATTGTTTCCTATATCAATTTTACCATCTCCATTCAGGTCTTTGTACCTGAAATCACCCGTTCTCCACAACCCGGAATAAATAAAGCTTTGGTCTACTCCTTCGTTAATTTCAGCCTCTGTTTGAAAATGCCCATCGTACCGATATCCCCAGATTTCATTAAGATCCTGTCCAGGGTAAAAGGTATTTAACAATCCGGTCGGGTTATTATAATCCACCACGGTGCTTCTGTAATCAGCCAATTGACCTCTGATTTCATATCGGAAATCCGGGCTTACCTGATTTTTCCAGGAAAGCTCAAGCTCCCATCCACGTGTTTTTATTTCTCCCTCGTTCCTTTTTGGCACTGTTGATCCCAATACCGCTGGAAGGGGTTGTCCTGGTCCAACTAGGTCAGATGTCCTTGTTTCATATACACCAAAAGAGACTCCCAATCGATTATTCAGTAAGGCAGCATCAACGCCCAGATCTAAAGTGGATACTGTTTCCCATGATAAATTCACACTATTTAAATTTGGTGCACGAACTGTCCAGGCCCGTTCCATGTCAAATAACCAGTTATTGGTTTGACGAATGGGCATGGTTGGGATGAATAAATAATTGTCCACATCCTGATTACCCAATGTTCCGTAAGAACCTCTTAATTTTAACAGGTCAAATAAATCAGATGATGACATGAAGTTCTCTTCTGAAAGAATCCATCCAGCCGATACCGATGGAAATACTCCCCATCTTTCAGCTTCCTCAAACCTGGATGATCCGTCAGTCCTCATGTTTACTTCAAGCAGGTACTTTTCGTCAAAAATGTAATTAAACCTTCCAAAAAAGCTTCGGGTAGACCAGTGTCCAATTCCGTCATTAACTAATTGATCCCCGACTGCGGTACTAATAGATGGAATGGCATCACTCAGTAAGAAGA
>JBBDSB010000452.1:0-4701 GCA_040905205.1 Cyclobacteriaceae bacterium | reverse complement strand
GCTGCGGCCCCTAATTCCAGTTCTCTCTTATTGATTTTATCAAACGTATCATTTGCGGAATGATGGAGGTCGAAATATCTTTGGGAATCCGGGTAAAGACCGATCAATGTCGTATTCTGAGCGCCAAGAGGGCGAATATCAGCACCACCGCCTCCTCTTAAGAAAATATTAACTTGATAGGGCTCAAATAGGCTGATCCAGCTTGATATGGTTTCATAATTAGTATCTGTAGTAGTCATGGTAAAACCACGGGGAATAAATCCACCCCGATCTGATTCCATGGCAGCAATATGCTTTTCATTGTTCTCCAAGGCTAGTTCAGCGTACTTTTTCCCTCCTCGTAATCCATTCTCCTCATTCATGAACATTACCGCACGGATGGAGTGGTTTGGCTTGATACCCAGCTCTTTTAGAATTCGAAGTGCTTCTATGGATTGAATACATCCTGCTCCGTCGTCATGGGATCCATCTCCTACATCCCAGGAGTCCAGGTGACCGCCGGTAATCAGGTAATCATCAGGCTTTTTATTACCGGTAATCTCACCGATGACATTATATGAAAGTACTTCCGGTAACATCTCGCTATGGATTTCAAAAAAGAATTCAAGGTCATTTTCCTCTGTCAATAGACTGCTCAGCAGGTCCGCATCCTTTGTACTAATGGCCACGGCAGGAATTTTTGGTACATCAGGAGCATAGTTCATAGCACCCGTATGCGGCACATCGTCATTGGATAATGTCATGGACCGAACCACAACTCCTATCGCTCCTAATTGTGCTGCCCTTGATGCCCCTTGTCCTCTTTGATTTACAGCGCCTCCATAGGCGCCAAAAGTGTCGATGAAGGTTGGATCCATAGGGCGGTTAAAAAAAACTATTTTGTCTGCGATATTACTACTTCCAAGGGCCTCAAGCTCTTCGAAATTTTTCACTTCCACGACTCTGGCCCGAATACCTCCGGGACCAGTACCAATTGAATTACCCAGTGCACAGATATTTAGGTCTTTTGTTCCAATTTTACTTTTTACAATTTTTCCGGTTTCCACATCTCCACGCACCCAGTGAGGTACCATAACTGGCTGAAGGAACACGGTGTCAAAACCGTAAGATACCATTACTTGCCTAGTCCATTCCACGGCAGCTGCAGCCTGGGGTGAACCACTCAACCGATGTCCGATTTCTTTGCTTAAGAATTCCAGCATTTCATAGCTCTCGCCTTTCTCCAGAGCTGTATCATAAATCCTTTTCAGCACCTCTTCATCGGATTGAGCCGGCGCAACCTGTACCACAAAAAATACTGCCAGTAATAAAATAAGGGAATTCATGTGTTTATAATTGTTTTTTATTTGCCACATGGAATCTCGCATGCTTTATAATCATCCCACTGTGTGTCGCCTGCGTCATGCTCGATTTCATCTGTTTATAATTTGGTTTTTAGATGTCAGATGCCTGCCTGTCGGTTGACAGGGAATCTCGCAATTATAATCATCCCTCTGTGTGTCGCCTGCGTCATGCTCGATTTCATAAAATTTTCATTTAGGTTCAGATGGTGTACAAGGTTGCGCATATTGGGCCTTTGGCAATTCAAAGCTCCCAACAATCAAATCGCTTTGTTTTAATTAAATCTACTCATTTTCAAATTTAGCACTATCCACCTAATAACCTATATTTATTTGTTGAACGAATCATGCTGAGCCAGGAAGATGGCAGTTAACGCCGTTTTTTCCTAGACTAGACTTGTCCATCATATTCAGCAGTTTAAGCTATAAGATAATAGCAATCTATAGTTGAAAAGCTTGTGAAAATGTGCCAGGATTATATTTCCAGCTCAAAAGGCTCCGCAGATCCATAACCAAACAAACAAAATCAATATCGACAGTCAAATCGGTCAGCTCGTATTGGAGGTAGGGGGGAAAAATAGCCTCCCTGCTCAGAAGGTGCCCTTGTTGTAAGACCGGATAACTGCATATAGTGGCATATTTCGACCATAGGGGGCCACCAACTTACTGGCTCAACAAAATCAGAAAGCAAAACAAAAGAGGAAAAATCATTCCACATAGTTACCCTAATTCCCAGCACCCCTTCAATGATTCATTGAAGTTTACCCTGAGCTTGCCGAAGGGTTCAACATTCAGGCTAAAAACGTAGGGCATTTCGTAACCGCAAACTTATTCACCGAGAAAAGGCTTGCTAAAAACCCGAAACTTGCGTAAACCGCTGTCTGCCCTATGTTTTCTTAGCCATTGTTGTGTGGTCGGCTTTTATTTTTCTTTAACCATGCACTTTTTGATTTCAAATAATCTTTCAATTCTTCAAAACTCATATTTGAGATTTCTTTGGCAATCCTTTCCTTTTCTGCTCTAAAAAACCTTACTGTGTCAAATTTTTTAGTTGTTGTCTTCATGTGTTATAATTTCTTTTGGTGACCTAATATCTAACTGGTTATGTCCTTCCCTTATGTTGATAGAATTATAACCCCTTATTTTAAATACGTTTACGATATGTTTAAAATTCCAACTGACCAAAATGTCAGCTTTATGAATAGTTGCTGTCGCAATATGTAAGCAGTCATCAAAGCTTGTGGTCCCGACTACTCTTTCATTTACATATTGGGTTGCAAGATTTTTACTTTCATTGGTCAATTCAACTTGTTCAGCGTTGGAATTTATGATTTTTTGAAAGTATTCCTTGACTTTTTTTGGTGCATTTTCAAGTTCAGCTATGGTCAATTCGGAATAAAGACAGATAATTTCTCCCTTTTTGACCATTTCAAAGAGCTGCTTAGTCTCTTGTTCAAACTCTATATCGTAAACACCCCCAAAAACTGAAGTGTCGAAATACAACTTTGGTATCATATGATAAATTTACTCAATATTTACTGTTCTCGTATCGGAGTGTTTTTTTTTTTAGCTGCCACACAACATCTGTATAAAGCCATGTCTTTGAAGGGAAGTTGCGTGTATAGATATTATGCCCAGCACCCCTCTCCCGGTTTTCAGTGGTCAAATTAAGTAATTCGGGTAAGGAATCAAGCAAAATTCACCGCATTTATTGAATCTGCCATCCGAATTCCAGGAATGACCCGGAAACAAATCCCCTTCCCTGTTAAGTTAGGGAACATCCTATACCCTCCTCCCGAAATGGCAGGTCCATTAATCCAACGGATACCTGGTAATTTTCAAGATTCAGTTGCACGAAAACTTAGTTGTTATATGCGGTTTTCTTTTTTCGGCAAAGTCATCCTGTCAGATTTTGATGTTTAATTCTAATCGTCCGCCAAAACCAAGCTCAACTATTTTTTGGAGTGTCGATATCCGAGCTTCTTTAATGTTGTTCTCAATTTTAGAAATGTATGATTTTGTTGTGCCAACTTTTTCAGCTAGTTGTTCTTGGGTCATCCCCATTTCTACACGGGTATCGTGAATTAATGCACCAATTTTGAAAGCTTCGTATCCTGCTTCGAGCTCGTCACGTTCTTTTGTCCCACGTTTCCCGAAGTTTTTTTCTTTAAACTCTTCAAGAGATAGTAAATTCTTATTTTTCGTTTTCATATTCTGCTTTTATTTTAATTGCCTTTTCAATTTCTTTCTTTGGTGTCTTTTGGCTTTTCTTTTGAAATCCGTTTGCTAAAACAACCAATCTTCCCTTGTCAAAAAAACAGAAAATTCTAAAAATGTCACTTCCTAGTTGTATCCGGATTTCATAAAGTCCGTCTGTGTTTTCAATGTGCTTGAGATAAGTTTCAGGCACTCTTTGCAAGTCTTCAACCAATTGAAATGTCCAAACAATTTTGGCTTTCGCCTTTTTTGTTTGCCTCTCGAAAAAATCTTGAAAGTAGCTTTTGTAGAACGTTATCTTTCTATGTTTCTGCTTTTTGGACACTTTACAAAGATAAGAATGTTTCCCTAAAGTGAAACAGTGAACTTCTTTTTTTTTTATTTGTTCTTGCCTTTTTGGGTCTCTCAAAATCGCATATAACGTTTGGCAATATGGCCAGCGGCAGATTGCGGGCTTCGTCACTTCGCCGTTACAGACCTTGATACGGGGTAGGAAGTTTCAATTTACCACTTTCCCCGCCATTGGCTATATTGCGTGTTGCCTGCTGGCATTTATTCATTTTCTTAATTCGTAATTTGTACTTCTTCATCCTGCTGCTTCTTTTTGCAGAATATTTTTGTCTCTCAATTCATTAATATCTCTGATCGCTGTGTCTTTTGAACAAATTCCTTTTTGTATAAAAAACTGTTTCATCAAATTTTAGATGCATCGTGGATAAGTTCTCCCTTTTTAAAATATTTGTAAATAATTCTTTTGATTAATTCCCTTTTTAGGGTTTCATTTAGTTATATGTACTTTTCGAAATGACAAAGAATTTCATCTCTCTTATCTGATTTAATCATTGTTAATATGTTGTTGATTTTTTTCCTGCATTTCACAATGCCCATAACGCAACTGTATAAACCTATGTTTTGGAAAGGGAGTTGCGTATATACGGAATGCCTTTTATTGAAACCAAATCAACTCTAAACCCAATGATTTTTTCCAAATCTTCTACCAAATCAATGAACCTAATCCCAATCCTACCTTAAAACTCCACTAAAATATCCAAATAGCTTGACTCATTTTGTTCACTACCCGCATAAGAACCGAAGATGGCCATGGATTTTATCGGATAATCTAGGAAAAATCTATTTTTATGAT
>JBBDSB010000451.1:26481-108182 GCA_040905205.1 Cyclobacteriaceae bacterium | reverse complement strand
TGATAATGGGGAATATGTTTTCGGTATGTATAGAAATCGTACCTTTTTCCTGCATTGTAATTTTATTTTATGATGTTAACAAATTCACTTAATGGTTAAATGCCTGAAATCAAGACTTGTTCCAAATTTATTTTAATGTCAAATTGTCATAACAGGACCCTTTTAAAACAAATAAGAAAACCAAAATGGCTTCCTTTTTAATAAAGAATACGGAAAGTCCATCAATCTTTATCCAAAATCTCAAAAATAGGCGTTCCTGTAGCCCCATTGGGCAGCCTTGTTTTCAGCATGATGGCCAAGGTGGGAGCTATATCTGTGATCGAAGCCTTCCTGCTGCTGCTTCCAGCCTTCACCCCCCAACCGTAAAAAACAATAGGGACATGAGTATCATAGGTATATCCTGTTCCATGAGTGGTTCCCCTGACAGAATTGGACAACCAGGCCGGTTCCAGAATGACCAGAACATCCCCTGAAGCTTTGTGGTTATACCCCATTTGAAGCAAATGTTTCCTACCCCGATTATATTCCATACGGCGAAGGTCCGATGCGGTATAGGTTTCTTTGATGCCATCGAAACGAAGCAAAAATTCCGCTATATCCTTTTGGACCTGTTCCATGTCAAAACCTTGTTCATCTATTCGTTTTCTGTTTAGGAATACCTGCTCATTGGAATAATTCGAGATCCACTCCCCTTCGCCGTATTGTTGGTTGGTAAAACCCTTCAATTGGGTCATTAGAAAACGGGTATCCAGGCTCCCCGCCGACACACCTTCACTTTTCATATAATTTACCACATCTGCCACCCCATGATCTGAGGTCAGGAAAACCAAATATTCCCCTTTACCGAATTCCTTATCCAAATGAGCAAAGAAGGTGGCCAATTCCCTGTCCAGCCTTAAATAATTGTCTTCCACTTCCACTGAAGAGGGGCCAAATCGGTGTCCAATATAATCTGGAGAGGAAAAACTGATGGCTAGAAAGTCCGTTTCTCGGTTTTTTCCCAATTTCTCTCCTTCCAGTGCCGCATAGGCCATATCCAAAGTCAATGAATTTCCAAAAGGGGTTGTACTGATGAGACCAAAACCTCCGTTGTTTTCTTTTAACCCTGCCAGATCATAGGGAAAAGTCGGGGTTTCCATTCCTATGAAGGGAGATTCAAATTCATTATCATCCGGTGCACCCTGAACGTAGGTTTCAATGGGGAACAATGGTTCCCAATTTTGGGATAAATACTTTTCAGGCAAGCCTTGTTCATTAAAATCCTTTACCCATTGGGGTATTTCGTCATGGTAATAAGAAGATGTCATGAATTCACCACTGCCCGCATCATACCAATAGGCATCTCCCATTGCCCCGGCAGGTAAAGCAGCTCCCCTGTCTTTGATGGCTATGCCTACCACTTTGGAACGTTTTCCGGTAGCAAATCTAAGTTCATCGGTAATGGTGCTGCTAAGTAGGTTACGAGGTGAAATTTTGCCGTTTTTTTCACTGCCGCCTATAGCGGTGACTGTACTGTCCTCCGCACAATAAATCGATTTTCCCAAACTTCTCACATACCAATTGTTTCCAATAATACCGTGCGTTTCCGGAGTAGCGCCTGTGTAAACTGAGGCATGTCCGGGACCGGTATAGGTAGGGATATAATTGTAATGCCCATTGGTCATCATAAAACCATCCTGCATAAGTCTGTTAAATCCTCCTTCCCCATACCTATCCTTAAATCTGTAAAAATACTCCTGCCGCATTTGGTCTACTACAATACCGATGACCAGTTTAGGTCTTTTGTTCCCGTCTAGGGGTAAGACTTGTGCCGGGCTAAGATGGGCGATGATCAAAAACCCAAGCAATAAAATTTTATTTGTCATTTTAGATTCAACATTTTGTTAATTTTGCAAATATATGGAATACTTCACTTAGGGTGTGAAAAAATAAATTGCCGGTTTATTTGGCAAAGGAAAAAAAGGAATCAATCCCGGCTTTTAAGGTCACCATCCTTAATGGACTTGATAAATTGTGCCCATGCGAAAGGATTAAGCAATGGAAGTGGGCGTGGCCCATAACGATCCATTGTCTGTTGGGTTTGCTGGTTGGTAAATTGCCTGAAGTTTTCATTGCCGGAAGCAGGCATTTCTTCTGCCCATTTTAATAACAGTTGTGGACTAAGATTCCCCCTGTTCAGTGGAGGTTCAGCATCCACATTCACTGCCAAAATGGCATTTTTAAATTCTTCTTCAGTTGGATAGGGCATTACCTGTACTTCCTGAAGCGCTATTTCATCCTGGATCATGGTAAGAATATAGCTGATTTTATCTTCTTCAATGTCTTCTGGTATCTTTACGCTTTGTCTCTTCAATCCTATAAAAGAAAAGACCACACTGTCTCCTGCCACCACCGGCATAGAAAAGTAACCAAAACGGTTACTACTGGTGCCCCGGCCTTTTTTGGGAACATAAATATTTACACCCGGAATAGCCACGGTACTATCCTGATTAAGTATTACACCTGAAATCTGGACAATTTTCCTGTCTGGATCGGTCTGCGCCCAGGTTTGGTCAGGTATGCTGAAAAAACCTAATAAAATGATGAGGTATATGGGTAATTTTTGCTTCACTTGTTTTCCTTTTACCACTGCTCTGGAATGTTTTTTAATGTGAAAGGTCTTCTGAGGAATTTACTCCTTAAGATTTGCGATTATACATTAAATCTATATGAATTTATTAACTTCAACTGGTTTTAATTGTTAAAGTTAATTAAATGCGTTTAAAAAACATAAGTTTGAACTATGGAATGCGGGTTTTTAAAGCCCTATCAGAAGAACCGAGGGTCCGGGTACTTCATTTATTGCTGTTAAACAGGGAACTAAGTATTTCAGATTTGGAACTCATTCTGGAATTCACCCAAACCAAAACCAGCAGACACTTAACTTACCTAAAAAATGCCGGTTTGGTAGGAAGCAGGAAAATTGACCAATGGACCTTTTATTATATTTTGGATGAAGCCAATGAAATTATCCAGCAAATTTTCAAGTTTATTCAAAAGGACCCCAACTTAATCCACGATCAGGAAATATACCATATCCTTCTTTCCAACAGAGAACTGGCCATCAATAAAATACAAAATAATCCCTACCGAAAATAATTCACAAATTGTCAAAATATAAACATCTTTTATTTGATTTGGACCACACCCTATGGGATTACGAACAAAATGTGCGGGAATCCTTATCCGAAATATTCCTCCTCCACAAAATTAATTCGTTGGGGAATGTCAATTTTGAAAAGTTTTTTGAAGCTTTTAAGGAAGTCAATAACCTTCTTTGGCATCAATTCAATTTGGGAAAAATAGATAGAGGGGAATTAAGGGCTGAACGGTTCATTCGTATTTTCAATTTGGTCAAATTGCCTCTTGAGGCCATTCCCGAATCCATGGAAGATGATTTTATCATCAGAACTTCCTCCAAACCCGGTGTCATTCCGGATGCCTTCGAGGTGTTGAAATATCTAAATGAAAGGTATGCGATGCATATCATCACCAATGGATTCAATGAAAGCCAATTCCATAAACTCAATCATTCGGGACTCATCGAATATTTTGACCTGGTCGTTACTTCCGAAAACTCCGGTTTTCGGAAGCCGGACAAAAGGATATTCCAACATGCCTTGGTCAAGCTGAAAACCAGCCCTTCCGAATGCCTGATGATAGGAGATAACCCTCATTCTGATATCCTGGGAGCGAAAAATGCCAATATAGATCAAGTTCACTATAATCCGAGTGCGGTAAAATACGGGATAAAACCCACCCATACCATTCAAAATCTCAAAGCGTTAATGGATTTCCTGTAATTAGCCTCACTCGGGGAAACAAAACATAATTTGTATATTTGTATTGAACCAATTCAGTATTCAACCATACCATCAAATTATGTTAAAAGGCTTTTTTAATGTACCGGAACCAAAAAACGAACCTGTTAAAAGTTATGGTCCTACATCAAGTGAACGCAAATCCCTCCAGGCTGCCATAAAAGAAGCAAGGTCCAAGGTGTTGGATATTCCCATGCACATAGGCAGTGAAGAGGTAAGGACAGGACAGCAAAATCCCATATCCCCACCACATGACCACCATCATTTATTAGCTCACTTTCATGTGGGAGATGCCGGCCATGTAAAACAGGCCATCAATGCCGCCATGGGTGCCAAACCGGCCTGGGAAAACATGCAATGGGAACAGCGTGCTTCCATATTTTTAAAAATCGCAGACCTTCTTGCCGGACCGTACAGGGATAAAATCAATGCCGCTACTATGCTGGGGCAATCAAAGAACGCTTACCAGGCAGAGATTGATGCCTCCTGTGAATTGATCGATTTCTTAAGGTTCAATGTCAAATTCATGACAGAAATATATGGGCAGCAACCGCCTATCAGTGGTGATGGGGTATGGAACCGATTGGAACAAAGGCCATTGGAGGGATTTATTTTTGCTATTACTCCTTTCAATTTTACCGCCATTGCAGGTAATCTCCCGACAGCACCTGCCATGATGGGCAACACCGTGATTTGGAAGCCCGCTTATACCCAAATATATGCAGCCAATGTGCTTATGGAGGTTTTTAAGTTGGCCGGATTGCCAGATGGGGTCATTAACCTGATATTCGTGGATGGCCCCGAGGCAGGTAAAGAGATTTTCAGCCATCCTGATTTTGCAGGCCTTCATTTCACAGGATCTACCGGCGTTTTTCAGACCTTATGGAAAACCATTGGTGAAAACATCGCCAAATACAAAACCTATCCCCGAATAGTAGGAGAAACAGGAGGAAAGGATTTTGTCATCGCCCACAAAACCGCCCCAGCCAAAGAAGTGGCAACTGCTCTTTCCAGAGGGGCATTTGAATTTCAGGGCCAGAAATGCAGTGCTGCATCCAGGGCATATATCCCTAGCAATATCTGGGATAAAGTAAAAGATTATTTGTTGGAAGATCTTGCTTCCATGACTATGGGCGGGACGGAAGATTTTGGTAATTTCATCAATGCGGTAATTGATGAAAAAGCCTTTGACAAAATAAAAAGCTATATTGACGAGGCCAAAATGGACGAGCGTGCCACCATTATTGCAGGTGGCCACACAGACAAATCCAAGGGTTACTTTATTCAACCCACGGTCATCTTAGTAGACGACCCTATGTACAAAACGATGGTGGAAGAAATATTTGGACCCGTGCTCACCATCTATGTATATCATGCCGAACGTTTTGAGGAGGCTTTGGAGCTGGTGGATAAGACCTCACCTTATGCGCTGACAGGGGCCATATTTTCCAGAGACAGGTATGCCATTGAATTGGCTACTACCAAATTAAGGCATGCCGCAGGTAATTTTTACATCAATGACAAGCCTACAGGTGCGGTAGTGGGTCAACAGCCTTTTGGAGGATCAAGGGCATCAGGCACAAATGATAAGGCAGGTTCAATGATCAATCTCCTCAGATGGGTATCTCCCCGAACCATTAAAGAAACCTTTGTCAGTGCCAGGGATTACCGGTATCCTTTCCTGGGAGAATAATATCTGGCATCCAGATAGAATATGCAGGCTAAGGATCATATCCCGACCTTAGCCTGCCTTTCTTTCTCCTCCAGTTCTGTCACACCCAGCAAGACAATCCTGAAGGTGGTTCCTCTCCCCAATTCGGAAGATTCCACAAAAATACGCCCCTTATGATATCCTTCAATGATCCTTTTGGCCAAAGTCAGCCCTAAACCCCAGCCTCGCTGCCGGGTGGTAAAGCCAGGATTAAAAACTTTTTTGAACATCTTTTTTTCGATACCCTTCCCGGAATCATGAATGTCCACAAAAACAAACTTCTCACTTTCTTTTACAATATTGATCTGGATCGCCCCCTGTCCCTTCATGGCATCTACAGCATTTTTACAAATATTTTCAATCACCCACTCAAATAAAGACCGGTTCATTTGCGCAAAAATATTCTCAGCATGGGAATTTACCTCAATGGTTACTTTACTGGAAATTCTGGGTCTGAGGTAATTAATGGTATCTCCTACCACCTGGTAAACATTTTCAGGTTTAATAATTGGCGTACTTCCAATATTACTAAACCTTTCCGTTACCATTCTTAGTTTTACAATATCCTTATCCAGTTCAAGGATCACTTCCTTGTTTTCTTCATAAACCGGAGAGTTTTTCAAATAATCAATCCAGGCCATCAATGATGCCAAAGGGGTTCCCAACTGGTGGGCGGTTTCTTTAGTCAGGCCTGCCCACAAGCGGTTTTGCTCTGCGACTTTGGATTGGTTAAAAAAGGCATAGGCCAAAATACCAAAAACTAAAATCACGGAAAGTTGCACATAGGGATAATATTGCAACCTGGTAAGCAATTCGGAATTTTTGTAATAAATATAGGCATCATCGGAAAGCCGGATAGGGTCATAAAGGCCCTTCATTTCTTCAAATTCAGCCAACAAATGCAGCCGTTTTTCTTCCTCCGAACTGTTTTTCTTGAATTGGATATTTTTATGTTCTATAGGGTTACCGTCACCATCGGCGGTGATTACAGGAATAGACCTGTTTTCCTGAATGATTACCTGAAAAACAAAAGTCAGGTTATCGGAATTGGTGGACGCATATTCAAGGGCCTTGGCATAAAGGTCTATTTGTCTTTTTTCCCTTGTTTTTAATTCTTCCACCAAGGTATTGGTATAATAGATAGACCCCAATCCGATGATGAAAGAAAATATAAAAACTCCCCATTTTACCTTACCTCTGTTTTGGTACAGGTCCATGGATGTCAAATCTTGAATTTTTTTCATTCCTTGTTTATATTCCCGAACTTAATCAAGTTCCAAAATAGAAACAACAATCCCAATTGAATATTGTATTTCCAGGGATTAATCAAAATAGAAATTTTCATTTAATTTTAAATCCTGCAAGATATTCCTTATTAATTTTCCTTTAACCATTTCCACAATACCTTATAGCCCACCTTGGTACCATGCACCAAAATCCCGATTCTGTAAATTTTACCCGCCATCCACGTAGTGAACAAAAAACCACTTATTAACAGGAAGACAGAAAGGGCCAATTGTTGCCAGGGTACGCCAAAACTTACCCTCCCCATCATGGCGACAGGTGAGGTGAGGGGAATCACAGACAACCAATAGGAAACCCGGCTATTGGGATCATCCAAAACAAAGATAAATAGCCCCATATAGGCAATCAACAAGGGGATGGTCACAGGAAACATGAACTGTTGTGCGTCTGAAGGACTGTCAACGGCCGCTCCAATGGCGGCGAAAAAAGCACCATATAAAAGGTATCCTCCCACAAAATAAATCAGAAAAGTCACCACCAATTGGAAAAAATCAATATTCTGAATCATCTGAAAGATTTGTATGAAATTTTCACTGTCATCTCCCAATAAAGGGTTTTCCTGTCCAGACATTTCCAGAATTTGCTGTTGAGGCATTTGCATCCCAAAATAGCCAATAACTAAGGAGGATACGGCGCTGATTAAAAATATCCAAATCAAAAACTGGGTAAGACCAACTGCCCCAATGCCAATGATTTTTCCCATCATCAACTGGAATGGTTTAAGGGAAGACACCAAAATCTCTATGATTCTACTGGATTTTTCCTCAATGACACCCTGCATGATCTGGTTACCATAAACAAAAATAAAGGTGTAAATAAGTATTCCTGCCAAAAAACCGATGCCGTAGTTTACGACTGAATTGGATACTCTTTCCCCTCCTTGTTGCCCAAGGATGATGGTACGGATATTCACTTTGGTCTTTAATGAAGATAGAATTTCAGGGTCAATTCCCGAAGAAAACAATTTAATTTCTTCAAATTTCATTTTCAATGAGGTCTCCAAACTATTTTTCAATGACATTCCCGGAATTTCATCCGAATAAAAAGTGATGCCTACAGGCTGATCGATATCCAATTCCGGAATGTGTAAAAAACCATATCTTTCCCCATTCTGCACCATTTCTTTCGCCTCCTCCACACTCAATCCCAAGTAGGAAAAGTTATATAAATTACTGCTTTCCAGAAAATAGGTGTTATTTTCATCCACCACCTCTATGACATTTTTGGCATCTCCGGACATGTCACTCATGGCAATCCAGAGAAAAAGCCCCAGGATGGTAGGGAAAATCAGCGGGGTGAGGATGGTAGCGAGCAGAAATGATCTTTTTTTAACCCGGGCCAGGTATTCTCTTTTGACCACCAGAAAAATCTTATTTGCCATGACTTTCATTGATTTTTTGAATAAAAATCTCTTCAATACTCGGTACAATTTCCTCGAAGCCAAAAACTTCCCCGTATTGCATCAGGTTTTTCAATAAATCATTAGGGTTTTGTCCGTTTAAAGAAAGCTTGAAACTGATGTGATTTTCGTGTTTTTCAACATCTCCCCATGGGGGAATGGAAACCTGATCCTCCAAAACCATTTTTATTTGAAACAAATTGGCTTTTGCTTGTTCTTTAATGGTTTTTACGGGTCCATCCAGGATTTTTTGTGATTTGTTGATCAGAGCAATATTATCACAAAGCAATTCTACTGACTCCATCCTGTGTGTAGATAAGATGATGGTGGTGCCTTGATTTTTAAGTTCTAAAATCTCGTTTTTTATGATTTCGGCATTCACAGGGTCAAATCCGGAAAAGGGTTCATCCAGAATAAGTAAATCTGGGTGGTGAATCACGGTGGCAATAAACTGTACTTTTTGGGCCATTCCTTTGGATAAATCCTGGATCCTGTTGTCCTGCCACTGTTTCAAATCGAGCTTTTCCAACCAAAGGGAAATTTTTTGTTGAGCATCTTTTTTTTTCAGGCCTTTGATTTGAGCAAAATATAATAATTGCTCCCTGACTTTCATGGTTTTATAAAGGCCTCTTTCCTCAGGCAGATACCCAATATTCCTGACATGGTGCATCCGAAGCGGCTCATTTTTGATATTTATCTCCCCTGAATCTTTGTCGATGATTTGGTTGACAATTCTAATCAGCGTGGTCTTTCCTGCTCCATTAGGCCCCAAAAGGCCGAAAACAACTCCCTGTTCCACTGATAAATTAAAATCTTTGAGGGCGATATGATTACCATATGCTTTATAAAGTGACTGGACTTTTAAAATTTCCAAGAATTATAAAATATTTAAAATTGATATTATAAAGAAGACCTTTCATCCAAAAGCCCTTGAGCTATTGGCTTGCTATTCCAAAGATACAGAACCAACAGAAACATCTATCATAAAGGTCATGAGATTTTTTGCATCATTTCTGTACCCTTTACTTACGTAAGTTTTTGTATCAATTTCTTTCAGGTAGCTTGGTATTTTGGTTCTGCACATGGCAGTAGAATTGATTTTAATAATATAAGGAAGATCTTCAGGAGGAAGTTTTATGTTGACAGATCCGGCACCAACCATGGTCCTGATATTGCTAGGGGAGGCCATCAAATCATTAAACGACAAGTTTATACTTCCATAGTTGACGTCCAACATTAATTCCCTGGCATTTGAAAAATGAAGTTCCTCTGCATATAAAGACCCCATATTGATCGATACCAGTAGGGAATCCATAGCCACTGAATTGGGGGTTCTTTTGGAATAATTAAGATATACGTCTGTGGAGGCAGTCTTAATGATACAATTGGAGATGGACAAATTGGATAAATCCAACCTGGCCTTACCGATTCCAAAATGAAGTTTCAGGTTGTATAAATAATTGGCGTCCAGCCCTACCTGCCACTTATGGTCAAAATCATCATCATTGCCAGAAAAAAAACGATAGGAAAGATTTTTGCTTAAACTTTCCGATTCAACATTTTTATGCTCTAAGTCGGCACTCAAAACCCCGTCCTTTGTATGGTGGGTAAATGTTGGCAAAATATTCACTTTCCCAAGATCAGCATGGGCGTTGAAAGGAATTCCCTTATAAACTCTTTTAACATCAGTTACACCCTTGTAACAGGAAAAGCTGAGATTAACCAAAGTGATCTCATTATTTCCAACTACCTCAAAATGCCTTGTTATTTGGGCTTCAGAAGCAATCACTAGGCCAATTATGAAACAAACAGCAAAGTTGAATCCCTTAAACATACGGATTAATTACGACTAGGGTATGAAAAGGTTTCGCTGGAATAAAATAAGCCGGAATAGCCAGCTTATGTATCAAAAGAATTCTTTTACCTTATCAAAAATACTTTTCTCGGATTTTCCCGGATTCGGGATAAAGTTTGGAGAATTTCTCAGGGATTCCAATTTTTCTTTTTCCTCATTAGTAACCTGTTTGGGAGTCCAAACATTTACATGAATCAATTGGTCTCCTTTTCCATACCCATTCAGCTCTTTTATTCCTTTTCCTTTTAACCTCAATATTTTTCCGGCCTGTGTACCGGGTTCAATTTTTATTTTCACTTTACCATCAATGGTAGGTACTTCCAGCGAGGCACCCAATGCCACATCAATAAAACTGACATATAAATCGTAAATAACATTGTTCCCATCTCTGACAAGCAATTCATCATCCATCTCTTCGATGAGGATCAAAAGATCTCCAGGTACTCCTCCGGGAGTTTCATTTCCTTTTCCGGATAAGCTCAACTGCATCCCATCTGCAACACCTGCAGGAATATTAATGGGGATAATCTCTTCCTTAATGATCAAGCCCCTGTCATCCGCATTGGAAGGTCTTCGGTCTACAATCTGCCCACTCCCTCCACAGGAAGGACAAGTGCTGGCAGACACCATCTGCCCCAACATGGTATTGACCACCTTTTTCACCTGGCCACTTCCCTGACAGGTAGAGCAACTTTTAAAAGTAACGCCATCGGCAATCATGTGGCGTTTTACCTTGATTTTCTTTTCCACACCATGGGCTATTTCTTTCAGGTTTAATTTAAGTTTCACCCTCAGGTTGGTGCCTTTTTTAGTCCGTCGGGAACTTCTGCCTCCACCTCCAAAGAAAGAGTCAAAACCTCCACCACCAAAAATATCTCCAAATTGGGAGAATATGTCATCCATATTCATTCCCCCGCCACCAAAGCCGCCATTTCCAGCCAGCCCTTGATGACCAAATTGATCATACCTTTGTTTTTTCTCCGGATTGCTCAGAACTTCATATGCCTCTGCCGCTTCCTTGAATTTATCTTCTGCTGCATTATCTCCCTGGTTTTTATCCGGGTGATACTTTAATGCCATTTTCCTGTAAGCCTTTTTTACTTCTTCAGGACTGGCATTTTTTGAAATTCCGAGAATTTCGTAATAATCTCTCTTAGCCATAAAATTTTAATTTCCTATTACCACTTTTGCAAAGCGAACCACCTTTCCACCCAGCATATAACCTTTTTCAACGACATCCACGATTTTTCCCTTCAAATCATCTGAAGGTGCTGGGATCTGTGTAATGGCCTCATGATACTCCGCATCAAAGGTCTTACCTACCAAATCATTCATGGGCTCAAGCCCTTTGGAAGACAATAATTTTTCCAATTTATTATGTATTAATCGACTACCTTCATTGTTTTTGGATGCTTTACCAGATCCGGCTTCGGCCTTAAAAGAGCGTTCAAAGTCATCCATAATTGGAAGAAGCTCCCTGATCAGCTCCACAGATGCTGTATTAATCATTTCCAATCTTTCCTTGGCCGTTCTCCTTCGGAAATTTTCAAATTCAGAATAAAGCCTGACATATTTATCCTTTAAATCTTGGTTTTCCTTTGCCAATTTGTCCATAGGACTTTCATCATCGCCCTTCGAGGAAGAATCATTTTTTACCTCAGCTTCCTCAGCCTCATAGTTTTTATCTGCTTCCTGTTCCTCTTCAGGTATCTCCTGCGTCCCAGTTTTATCATTAAATTCTTCGTTCTCTAACTTATCTTTCTCTGTCATTTTAAATACATTTTTAAAAATCCTAATTAAATCAACAATTAACTTGCCAGTCTTTTAAAGTATGACAATCTGACATTATGCCTGCAAAAGCTCCCAAATCATATCTTTAAGTTCTGTAAGTTGGAAACCCGATACCGCTGAAATAAAAAGATGGGGTACCTCTGGCGGTAATTCCTCCTTTAGGGCTTCCATCAGTTCCCTATCCAGCATGTCTGATTTGGACACCGCTAAAAGCCTGTCCTTGTCCAATAATTCCGGATTATATTGTTTCAGCTCTCCTAAAAGCACTCGGTACTGTTCCCCTATGTGACTGACATCGGCAGGAATCAGAAACAAAAGGATGGAATTCCGTTCAATATGTCTCAAAAATCTAAGCCCCAATCCTTTACCTTCAGCTGCTCCTTCTATAATTCCCGGGATATCCGCCATAACAAAAGAACGGTCGTCCCGGTAAGGTACCACACCGAGATGCGGGACCAGGGTAGTAAACGGATAGTCGCCAATCTCCGGTTTGGCAGCGGAAATGCTGGAGAGCAAAGTTGATTTTCCCACATTCGGAAATCCAACAAGGCCTACATCAGCCAGAAGTTTCAACTCCATAATAATCCATTCCTCAATGCCTTCCTCCCCTGGTTGCGCATAATGTGGGGCTTGATTGGTGGATGTTTTGAAGTGGTCATTTCCCAATCCTCCCCTTCCCCCTGGCGTTAATACAAACTCCTGGCCATCCTGGGTGATTTCACACCTGAACGCTCCTGTCTCAGCTACTTTTGCCACCGTTCCTATTGGGACTTCAAGTATAACATCCTTGCCATCGGATCCTTTTCTCCTGCCCCCTTCTCCTCCTTTTCCACTTTCTGCGATAACATGCTTTTTATATTTTAAATGAAGCAATGTCCACAATTGGGCCTTTCCCCTCAAAATAATATGTCCGCCTCTTCCCCCATCCCCACCATCTGGCCCTCCTTTGGGAACATGTTTTTCTCTTCTAAAATGGACAGATCCATTTCCGCCAGATCCTGACCGGGAACAAAACTTTACATAATCTATGAAATTGGATTCTGCCACTCTTTTAAAATTTAATTATTATATGGGATACTGAGATCAGGTGGATTCATTTTTTCTGAAAGCAGAAAAGGAATAAAATGAAATAAGCCAAGCCCGGTAAGGCTTAGCCAAAATGCCGAAGCAAAGTTACCGATTAATATTGATCAATTACCGCACAGATTTTTTTAAATATATCATCAATTTCCCCAACACCATGTATCCTGGATAATTTCCCCTGCTTTTCATAATAATGAGCTACTGGCAAAGTTTCATCATTGTACACTTTAATACGGTTTTTAATTTTTTCTTCGTCTTGATCATCCGCACGTCCGGAGGTTTTTCCCCTTTCCCTGATCCTTTTTTTTAGTTCCTCCTCCGGAACTTCCAAAGCGATCATTCCTGATATATTGGTTCCCTTATCCTTTAGTAACGCATCCAGCGCTTCTGCCTGGGCAACAGTTCTGGGAAAGCCGTCAAATATAAACCCAATAAGGTCAGGGCTGGAATTGATCTTATCATCTACCATTTTGATCACAACCTCATCAGGGACCAAATTGCCTTCATCCATGTATTCCCTTGCCAATTTCCCCAACTCGGTTCCTTCCCCCAGGTGTTTGCGAAACAAGTCTCCTGTAGAGATATGATCAACTTTGTATTTTTCTATCAATTTTTCACTCTGAGTGCCCTTTCCCGCACCCGGTGGGCCAAACAAAACAATATTAAGCATATAGTTGTAATTAAGGAGTTTGTATTAATTTTGCAATATTCGATAAATTTGATTCAAATTCCTTCCAAATCCATCAAAATCGAGGCCATAACCCACCACAAAAAGATCAGGAATTTCAAAACCCAGGTATTTTATGTTGAAATTTTCTTCCATGGCAGTCGTTTTTAAAAGTAAACTGGCAATTTCAATGCTGTTTGGATTCAGACTTTGTAACATTTTTAACAAATAAGCCATGCTTTTACCAGAGTCCACAATGTCCTCTACGATGATGATGTCCCTTCCTTCAACAGACTCGGTCATTCCAATGATTTCTTTCACTTTACCGGTAGAATGGAGACCCTGGTAGGAGGTGATTTTCATAAAAGATATTTCCACCGCAATATTGATGGCCTTGGAAAGATCAGCCATAAACATAAAACTGCCATTTAGAACGGCCAATAATAAAGGTTCTTTAGCCGCATAATCATTTTCTATTTTCTTAGCTAAAAAGGTAACCCTTTCTAAAATTTCATGCTCACCGATGTATGGTTCAAATAGTCTTTCTTTGATTTTAATCATTTCCTTATTTTCTCCTCTGATGTAGAGACAACGATTACTAAATGTATATTCGAATAAAGAACAATTTATCAACCCTTACAAATTTTGAAATAAATATTGATACAATTCTACCATACTTTCCAAATCATTTAATGAAACTTTTTCATTGGGCGTGTGGGCATTTTCCTCTCCTATGCCGATAAAGCACCAGTCTATCGGATAAGGGCTTATTTGGATTTCTCTCCCATCACTCCCTCCATAAGCTTCTACTTCCAACTGATAAGGAATCCCACTTATTTCAGAGAGGTGTATTATTTTTTCCAAAAAATTTTTTCTTGGAATAAAGCTGTCCCTAAGAGAGATTACGGCCCCTTCATTGAAATGGATACCATCTGTAATCCAGGTTACATCAGATATTAATGCCTGTCTGATTCCCCAATTTTCAAATAAAAATTTAATCAGATAAGGCATGGCTCCTCCACCATGTTCTTCGTAAGTGGAAAAAACGATGACGCCATCGCTGATTGTTTCACAAAGTCTTAATAAATTGTAAATTCCAATCCGGTTATCCAAATAGGCGGCCTGTATGAAACCATCACCCATTTGAATATTTTGTTCATAAGAAAGAAGGGTTCCTCTTTGGATCAACCTTGGAAAATCGTGAAAAATGTTTCCGGACTTAATAGAAGCTTTGCACCTAATTTTACCCATAGGATCCTCTCCCTGAAGTATGTCGCCTTCACTTAATTCCGGCCCTCCCACAGGCACCAGTTGATTTTCGTAACGGACGGTAAACCCGGTAGTATCGATGTGGGAAAATGCTGCCGTACGTGGATGTCCGAAAACCAACACCAAATTATCATGAAAATCATCTCCGAAAAACACCTCGGGGGCAACTTTCCAATTGTCTTTTCGTTTGAGAACATATTCTAATATAAGTGAGAAAATCCGGGCTTCATCTCCAGACACACTATTTATATTGAGAATTTCTTTTAAAATTTGGGTCTCTGGCATAGTTTATGTAAAATAATTTTATAAATTTCGGATTCATAAGCGAATTTATCGAAACAATTCTAACAGAACTTTAAAGTTCCCATAAAATAATATACATTTGTATCATAATCCGAATAAGAAATTAAAAATTCAAAATCAATTAATCACTGAAAGTTGTAAAAAATTTTTTATCATGAAAAAAATAATACTATCAACACTAATGGTTGGTGCTTTAGCAATAGGTGCTAATGCTCAAGATGACTTTAACAAATGGTCAATAGAAGTAAATGGAGGGTTTAATAAACCGATGGCACCAATAACGCCGGGTTATTTTTCTCCAACATTGAATCTGGGACATGCCGATTTGGGAGTCAGGTACATGTTTAATGAAAAATTCGGAACCAAATTGGATTTTGGCTTTGGAAGTTTCAGCAGTGCAAGTGATACGCCTGATTTCTCCTCCAGTTACTATAGGTTAAACCTACAGGGAGTAGCCAACCTGGGTAGAATAATGGATTGGGAAACCTTTTCTCAAAGGGTTAACCTCTTAGGCCATTTCGGTGCTGGAATCGGAAGATTGACCCCTCAGGAAAACCAATGGGCTGATTTTCAGGACAACCAATACAATTTTATCGGCGGTTTAACTATGCAGGTGAAATTAAGCGAGAGAATAGCACTTAACGGAGATGTCAGTACGATTATCGCTGGAAGGCAGGATGTAGCCTTTGATGGTGCCTCCTCCATTAATCCATTATCAGATGGATACTATGGTGCCAATGCAGTATGGTGGACCGGAACATTAGGACTTTCCTTTTACCTAGGCAGTGGACCTACTCATGCCGACTGGTACATCAGGGATAATCAATATGCCACCAAAGAGGAGCTTGCTACCCAAATTGGTGAAATTAAGGACATGTTGAAAGATTCTGACGGTGATGGCATTCCTGATTATTTGGATAAAGAACCTAATACTCCAGCTGGGGCAAGGGTAGACTCTAACGGAAGGACTTTGGATTCCGATGGTGATGGCATTCCTGATCATTTGGATAATTGTCCATTCGTACCTGGTCCGGCATCAGAAGACGGTTGTCCTCCAGATGATACCGTAGAACAAATTGACTACCTGGCAAAAGCTATTAATGACGGTTATGTGAATGTTTACTATGCCTTTGATAGTGCGAAGCCCCTGGGATATTCCGCTTCTGCCGCTAATTATGTTGCAAATTTCATGAAGAGAAATCCAGGTGTCCAAGTAGAACTGAAAGGATATGCAGATGAAATTGGACCTGAAAATTACAACATGAAACTATCTGAAAGAAGGGCCAAGGCGGTTTATGATCTTTTGATTGCCACTGGTGTGGATGCATCCAGACTTACATATCAGGGGTATGGTGAAGATACTAGCGTAGACAAGAGCTCTGCTGATGCCCGTCAAATGGCCAGAAGAGTGAGTTTTGAGATAAAATAAATATTAATTCGATAAAATTTAAAACCCGGTCTCAAAAGATCGGGTTTTTTTATTTTAATTTGTTTTGAAATGTTCATCCTGAATCAAGAAAACTCTATTGCCAACCATTTTCTGGCAGATCTCAGAGATGTAGATCGGCAAAAAGACCGTTTAAGATTTAGAAAAAACTTGGAGCGTCTTGGTGAAATAATGGCTTATGAAGTCTCTAAAGGGCTTTCCTATCACTCAAATACCATTCAAAGTCCTTTTAAAGAGGTCTATTTGGAAAAAATTACCGAAAAACCTGTCCTCATATCAGTATTAAGAGCCTCACTTCCTTTTTTCCAGGGGTTTCTGAATTATCTTGATGAAGTTGATAGTGGTTTTATTGGTGCCAGCAGAATGGAAACCAAGAACCAGGATCCTATTGAAATTGATCTGAACTATATTGCAGCACCATCGATCGAATCCAAGACTTTGATATTAGTGGATCCTATGTTGGCAACGGGTAAATCCTTTGTGAAAAGTGTCAGGAAGCTGCTTGAACAGAGCGGCACTCCAGCAAAAATAGAGATCGTAAGTGTCATTGCAGCTCCTGAAGGAATTGAATACATCAGAAAAAACCTCTCCATTCCTCATAGATTTTGGATTTGTGCGGTGGATGAAAAACTGAATGCGAAATCTTATATCATCCCGGGTTTAGGAGATGCCGGTGACTTGGCTTTTGGTCCCAAACTTTAAAATTAAATGGAAAGATGAGTTACCTTTTACTTTTGTTGGGATTGGTGATCCTTCTTGCAGGTGGTAAATTTTTAGTGGATGGGGCTACCTCCATTGCTGCAAGATTGGGATTAAGCCCAGGCTTAATAGGATTGACTATTGTCGCTTTTGGAACTTCAGCCCCCGAGCTTTTAGTAAGTATTACCGCAGCACTAAAAGACGCTAGTGATATTGCCATTGGGAATGTCATTGGGAGTAATATCTCCAATATTTCTTTGGTTTTAGGTATCAGTGCCATCGTTTATCCCATTTATCTTTCTAAATCAACTTTAAAAATTGATTATCCATTTACCCTAATCAGTTCTTTGGTGTTTTATGTCATGGCTTTAAATGGCATAATAAGCCTAACTGAAGGTATTATTTTATTGGTGTGTTTTGTTTCTCTCAACTGGTTTTTCTTCAAAAAAATCGAAAAAGTGGAGTTTACGGAAGAGGAAGCTGATAAAATGAAAAAGCAATCTGTTTTGTTGGCTATTATTCAGTTAATAGGCGGTGCAGCGGGACTTTATTTTGGTTCGGAATTATTTGTGGTAAATGGTACCATAATCGCTCAAGTGCTAGGGGTAAGTGAAAGGGTAATCGGTATTACGGTCATTGCTATTGGAACTAGCCTTCCAGAATTGGCCACATCCGTTTTGGCTGCCATCAAAAAAGAAACTGAAATGGCCTTGGGAAATATTCTCGGAAGTAACATCATGAATGTTTTGTCCATTATTGGATTTACTGCTGTTATCACACCCATCGGTGTAGCTCCTGTTTTTATTTATTCGGATTTTGTGTGGATGATTGGTTTTACCCTTATCCTGTTGCCGATTTTCAGAATTAACTATACCGTATCCCGGCTAAATGGTATCTTTTTGGTATTGGGTTATTTAATCTATATTTACTTTCTATTGGAATGATTGAGTACATCATTACCTTTTTAGGCATTTATTTATTATGCCTTTTTAAGTTTGTGGCAGGTCCCATATTGGGGACAGTCGCAGGATATGGGTTGTTTGAAATCGAATTGGTCACAGTTTCCGGCATGATGACATCAGTCCTTTCCTTTACCTATCTAGGAGAATGGATCAAGGATAACTGGACCATCATCATAAGAAAAAAAAGGAATCGATTTACTAAAAGAACCAGAATGATTGTAAGGGTCTGGAAGAACTTTGGAATTTGGGGAATAGCCTTACTTACCCCTGTGATTTTTACGCCCATAGGAGGGACGGTAATATTGACTTCTTTTGGAATAAATAAGGAAAAAATTATATATACTATGTTGGTAAGTTCCTTGCTTTGGGCCATCATTATGGGGCTTATTGTCAGGGAAATCATCGATGAACCTTTCTTTAAATATTTTTTGTAAAAAAACAGGCCCAATTAAGTGGCCTGCTTTTAATCAAATGGAACATATTGTAAATTTTTATTTGACGGTACGGATTTCAGCCTTGAACCAAATTGGAGTAAACGGCTGGACCCTATCTACTTGCTCTCCTTTTTCCACTAAGTCCGTCCTGACTTCATGGGGGATAATTTGAATGGAACTTTCATAAGAATTGAATGAGCTGGCAATTACTTCCAATTCCTGTTCCGGAACTACCCCTTTTAATCCTTCATTGTCCTGTCTAAATCAGATTCGGATACTTGTAAACAACCAGTCATGATTAGGCTGAAGACCAAAAGCCAAACTGTACTTTTCATTGATATAATAATTTATGGAAAAATTAAATTAAAAATATATTTAATTTTTTAGGTTGAAATTCATTCTGAGATTCACCCCTCCAATAGAGAACCTTTGGTCGGCAAAGGTAAGCCCACCCAGGGGCAATTTATAAAACGGCTCCAGAGAAATATTAAATCCTTTGTTTAGTGTGTATTCATATCCAAAGGAAAGGTTAAGCAGGCCTGCAAAATCTGCCCTATTTTCCCCCGGCTGCGGGGTTAACACCGTACTGAATTCCTGGACAGATTGAGCAAACCGCAAATCCCCGTTCCTGTTATCGGTTGAGAACAAGGAGTTGATCTGAACAGTTTCGACAGAGTTTTGATCCAGGTAAAGCATACTGGAAATCCCAGTAATAAGGAAAATACCGGTACTTTTCTTGTCATAGATCTTATACTTTAAATTAACGGGAATGTCCAGGCTGGCAAAATTCAGTTCATAATCAGAACCAACATATCCACTACTGAAACTAACCTGCTGATTATCCGGTGAACCGGGACTGAAACTCGCCTCCTGATTGGCTACAGAGCGGGGCATACTTTGTATATCCTGCGGAGAGATACTTTGTGAAGCATAGGCCAAACCAATATCCAATTTAATTTTTCTGGAGAGAGAAAATTCTGACATGATCCCGCCACCAAAATTCATACCTGATACCGGATTGGAATTGGATTGTGGAGAAACCATTACCCCCAATTTAATGGGAGCATCTGTTTTTATTGGAATACTTGGATTATCCGTTTCATTGGTTGAATTGGAATTTTCTGTCTTCCATTGATCTATTATTTGCTGTGCTTCCTTCTCGGTCAAATCGTGCTTTTCACCAGAATTATTCATGCTGCCAAAGTCAATGGCACCCAACATTTTAAAGTCCAATCCAGTTTGAAATGCTTTCCATTTTACTTCCAGGGATTCAAGTAATTTCTGATTGTCCCTTTTCGCTTCGGAATGATCAATATCTACTGAAATCTCCCTGCTATTTTCAGTAATAGCATTCTTATTTTCTTTATCTGTTGTTTCTAGTTTGTCTATAGAATTGATTTGATCTGACCCCTCACTTTTAAAGGTTTCAGCCATCTGCTCCGGTAATCGTTTTTTTTCTGCCAAAGGACGAGGGTCTATGGCGATTGAATCTGTCAGTGTTTTTACCTTGCGTTCCAAGGTCTGCTCAAATGGAAAGTAAACCAATACCAGTAATAAACTGGCCGCTACACCAGCAGTTATGAAAGGCCAATAAACCACCCATCCCTTTCTTTTAGGCTTAAAATAAGCCTTAGATAGTTTTTCCCATTGATCAGGATCAAAAGACTCTTCATGGGTTTTAAAGGAGTCTTTAATTTTATCCACCAGCCTTTTATCGAACTGCTCCTTCATTTTTTATTTGATTAAACCCTATTATTTTTTCTCTTAACTTTTCTTTTGCTCTGGCCAGGTAAGTCCTGCAGGTACTTGCAGGTAT
Source organism: Cyclobacteriaceae bacterium (assembly GCA_040905205.1). Classification (GTDB taxonomy): domain Bacteria; phylum Bacteroidota; class Bacteroidia; order Cytophagales; family Cyclobacteriaceae; genus Cyclobacterium. The sequence goes on along the minus strand of JBBDSB010000451.1, from coordinate 87,581 downwards.
CCCCAATTTTTCACTGATTTCGTTATGTTTATAGCCCTCTATCTCATACATGTTGAAAATCACCCTCAGCACTTCCGGCAATTCCCCTAGTAGAAAAAGAATATCATTTTTTGACAATTCATCTATGATATTCGGATCATAAGTTTCAGCGGCGGCTTTTTCAATATCCAGGGCTGAGTAGTGCTTAAAGTTTTTTCGATAATAATCCACAGAAGTATTGATAATAATTCTCCGGAACCAAGCCTTAAAGGAATTGTCCAGAGAAAAATTTTCTAAATTATCAAACGCTTTCATAAAACTGTCATTGACGATCTCACAAGCTTCCTCCCTGTTACCGGAATACCTCAAGGCAATACTCATAGCATAGCCATAAAAATGCCTGTAAAGCCTTTCTAGCGATTTTGCATCTCGCTTTTTTGCTTCCTGTATGAGGTCTTTCTCCAAAAGATTTTTTTTTTAATATGGCCTTTATTAATACCTTGACGCAAGTAAAACTAAAAACGCTACAAAAAAATTTACATTTTTAAAAAATCATTTGTCCGGACATTATTTAAGGGCACTTTTGATTGTTGGGATAATCTTTTTATTTTTATTTACTTAACCAAAACTATAACAATCATTCTAAAATAAGCGTTAGATTCATGATCATATATGGGAATTAATATGAAACATTTAATTTTGCTGACATTATTGGTCGTCAGTGGTACTGTACTGGCTCAAAGGGAAGATGCCGGAGATTATGATTATGACAGGGAAGTCCTTTTTGGCATCAATAAAAATACCAGTGGCGGCCTGATTGGCGGAGTCAGTTTTAAAATCGGATCCCGAATAGAGGATAATTTATTTCAATTTTTCAATCTGGAATTGGCCAATGTCAAAAATCCAAAGGAAGTAAGGTACAATACAGTTCTCGGAAACAGTTATATTTTCGGAAAATCCAATTACCTCTATTCTATCAGGCCCCAATATGGAAGAGAAGTATTATTGTTTAAAAAAGCCCCTCATCAAGGTGTTCAAATTTCTGCCATCGGTGCCATAGGGCCCACCCTGGGATTGATTGCGCCCTATTTTATAGAGTATTCCCTTAACCGTACAGAAACCGTCAGAGAACAATATGATCCGGCCGTGCACCAAAGTAGGTTCAATGTTTTGGGACCGGGAAGGCTTTTTGAGGGAATTGGAAATTCAGAAATTGCCTTTGGAGCAAATGCGAAAGCAGCCATGTCATTTGAGTTTGGCTTTTTTAAATCAAATGTAACAGGATTGGAACTGGGATATCTTTTGGAAGGTTTTACAAAAGAAATCCAATTAATGCCTACAACTGAAAACAGGCAGATTTTCCAATCTGTTTATTTCACCTTGTTTTACGGGTATAGAAGGTGAGAATCCTTAAATTTGGGGTTTTCATACTAATAATTAATTTTGGGCCATCTTTAAATGACCGATATGATTGAATTGCCAGTAATTTCAGAAGCGCAAACGAAAAAAAATAAAAAACCCAATTGGCTTAGGGTTAAACTTCCAATAGGTAAAGAATATGCAAGGGTTAGAAAATTAGTGGATGAACATCAGCTCCACACCATTTGTGAAAGTGGAAACTGTCCAAATATGGGAGAATGTTGGGGGGCAGGGACCGCCACATTCATGATATTGGGCAATGTATGTACGAGGTCTTGCTCTTTTTGTGCTGTAGCCACAGGCAGGCCTCCTGAGTACGATCAGGACGAACCCAGACGGGTAGCCGAAGCCATCCAATTAATGGAAGTTAAACATGCTGTCATTACCTCCGTAAACCGGGATGAGCTGAAGGACAGGGGAGCGGAAATATGGTACCAAACCGTGACAGAAACGAAAAAACTTTCCCCATCTACTACCATAGAAACTTTAATCCCAGATGTAAAAGGCAATTGGGATGCCTTATATAGAATGATTAGTGCCGGGCAGGAAGTGGTATCCCATAATGTGGAAACAGTGGAGCGGCTTTACCGGAGGGTTAGACCACAGGCAAAATACAGGCGATCTTTGGAACAGATAAAATTGACCAAAGAACATGGCAAAAGGACCAAAACAGGAATCATGCTGGGCTTGGGAGAAAAGGGGGACGAGGTACACCGGGCCATGGATGATCTAGTGTCCCATGGATGTGATATCCTTACTTTGGGGCAATATCTTCAGCCTACCAAAATGCATATAGAAGTAGCAGAATTCATCCATCCCGAACAATTTGAGGCCTACAGGGAGGAGGGGTTAAAAAGGGGTTTGAAATACGTAGAATCAGGCCCTCTGGTCAGGTCTTCTTATCATGCTGAAAGACATGTGAATGTCTAATAAACAACAGATGCCAAATCTTAGCTTCAGTTGATTTGAATTTTCTTTTGAAAACCGGAAAATGGTTTATTTTTTGTAATTTGAATTTCATTAGCCTTTAGATTGTTAAAACGTATAAATAAGTATCAAAATGGGCCCTATCAAAATTATTGCCATTCATTGTTTGATAATATTACTTTTTAATTGTTCTCCAAAAGCAATGACCTCTCTGAGCGATGAAGCCTATAAAGAATGGGATCAGAAGAAAAAGGAAATGAACCCGGAACAATTTAAAAATTTGGTGGAATCTAACGATCAACTGGAAGCAGAAAACGAGGATCTTAAAGAAAAAGAAGCCTATTTACACCAATCCCTTGATAAAAAGGACAATGAAATTAATCGACTTACCCATCAGATGGAGCAAATCAAAACTGCTCCCTTCAATTCAAAGTCGAAAGAAAATGAAATGACCAAATGGGATAAAGGAGTGGTCTTCAAGGTACAATTGGCGGCCTTTGATGACTATGACCTCAGGAATTTAACAGAAAACGGCAGTGATCTCAAAATTATTGATGAAGATGGGTACATCAAATATGTTTTGGGCCAGTTCAGGGATTATGAAATGGCGGACAAATTCAAAAAGAAATTAAGAAAACTAGGTGTAAAAGAAGCCTGGATCGTCCCTTACAAGGATGGCGAAAGAGTTCCTTTAAAGGAAGTATTGGGTAAAGTGGTGGATGAATAATTAACCCACTCATTCATTGCAACTTACTGGTGTGGTAATTTTTTAAAATCAAATATTGTGGTATTACTTAGGCCATTTGGGTCTTTTGTTTTGTAATTTTAAACCATATGGACTTTAGATGGAAAATAAAACACAAAGCAAATCCCCTACTTGTAGAAAGACTCAGTAATGAGATCAACGTAAATCCAACTTTAGCCAATATGTTGGTCAACAGAAATGTGACGACCTTCCAACAGGCAAAAGATTTTTTCAGACCGGATTTAGACAAACTTCATGATCCTTTTTTGATGAAGGACATGGATTTAGCAGTGGAAAGACTGGAGTCAGCCATTCAAAAAAAAGAAAAGATATTAGTTTATGGTGATTATGATGTGGATGGGACGACATCAGTGGCGCTATTTTACGGATTTATAAAAGAATTTTACGATAATGTTACCTTCTACATTCCCGATCGATATAAAGAAGGTTATGGCATCTCGGAAAATGGGGTTAGGTTTGCGGCAGAAAATGAGGTGGGGCTGGTCGTTTCCCTGGATTGTGGTATAAAAGCCCTGGATAAAATCAGTCTGGCCAAATCCTTGGGGGTGGACTTTATTATTTGTGACCACCATACCCCGGGAGAAGAGCTTCCCCATGCAGTGGCGGTTTTAGATCCTAAAAGAACGGACTGTTACTATCCTTACAAAGAGTTGAGCGGTTGTGGGGTGGGATTTAAACTGATCCAGGCATACACCATTAAGGCAGGAAAAAACCAGGCCAACCTGTATACCTACCTGGATTTGGTAGCCATAAGCATTGCGTCGGACATCGTCCCAATCACAGGAGAAAACAGAATCCTGGCCCATTATGGATTGGACAGAATCAATAACAATCCCCGGCCTGGAATTAAAGCGTTAATTCTTCAAGGAAAGGTAGAAAAAGACATAGATATTACCGATATCGTATTCAAAATCGGCCCCAGGATCAATGCTTCAGGCCGGCTGGAACACGCAAAGGCCTCCGTTAAACTTCTTATTTCGAAAGACCTGGATGAAGGCGTAAAAAGGGCGGCACTGGTAGAAGATGTGAATTCGGCCAGGAAAAATTTTGATGAAAACATTACCAAGGAAGCACTTCAAATGATTGAAGCCATGGAATTGAGCAAAAGCTTAAAAAGCACGGTGCTTTACAAAGAAGATTGGCATAAAGGGGTGATTGGAATTGTGGCTTCCCGATGTATAGAAAAATATTATCGTCCTACCATCATCCTAACGGAGTCCAACAATATGGCCACGGGAAGTGCCCGGTCCGTTTTTGACTTTGATATTTATGGGGCCATAGAAGCTTGCAGCGAGCTCTTGGATCAGTTTGGAGGCCACAAATACGCTGCGGGATTGACTTTATCAGTGGATAAGGTCCCTGCCTTCCAGGAAAAATTTGAAAGGATAGTGCGTGAACGAATCACTGATATTCACCTTAAACCCGTTTTGGAAATTGATGATGAATTATTGTTGGACCAAATCAATTACAAATTTTACAATATTCTAAAGCAAATGGCTCCCTTTGGACCTGGAAACCCTGAGCCGGTGTTTTGTGCCAGACAAGTCTACGCAGAGCACGTAAGGGTTTTAAAAGATAAACATTTAAAATTTGAAATTATCCAGGAAGGACAGGCCACCCGGCCCATTTGTATTGGGTTTGGATTTGCGGAATATTTCGATTTTTTAAATAGCAAAATGCGATTTAATATAGCATTTGAAATCCGTGAAAACACCTTTCGCAACACAAGTAGCCTTCAGTTGTACGTAAAAGATATAAAATTCGATTGAAAATGAATTTAAGGGCAGATAATCTGATAAAAATTTATAAAAATAAAAAAGTGGTCAATGATATTTCGATTTCCCTGGAACAGGGTGAAATTGTAGGGTTATTGGGTCCCAACGGTGCCGGAAAAACCACTTCTTTCTACATGATTGTAGGATTAATTAAGCCTAATGGAGGAAAGGTCTTTTTAGATAAGCAGGAAATCACATCATTGCCCATGTACAAAAGAGCCAAAATGGGTATTGGGTATTTGGCGCAGGAAGCTTCGGTATTCAGAAAGTTGACCGTTGAGGAAAATATACTGGCTGTTCTGGAGATGAGCAACCTTCCGAAAAAAGAACAAAAGGAAAAGGTGGAGCAGTTATTGGAAGAATTCAGCCTGACCCATGTCCGAAAAAATTTAGGCATGGTTTTGTCCGGAGGTGAAAGACGAAGGACGGAAATAGCAAGAGCCCTGTCTGTAGATCCGAAATTTGTGTTACTGGATGAGCCTTTCGCCGGGGTAGATCCCATTGCTGTAGAGGAAATCCAAACCATTGTGGCCAAATTAAAAAACAAAAATATAGGAATCCTAATCACAGACCATAATGTTAATGAAACCCTTTCCATTACAGACCGTGCTTATTTGATGTTTGAAGGGAAATTATTAAAAGCAGGGACCGCTGAAGAGCTGGCGGCTGATGAACAGGTAAGAAAAGTTTATTTAGGAAAAAACTTTGAACTTAAAAGAAAAATTTAACGCCGTATTATCTTACTACCTATGGAAGTAATCAACACTTTTATGACTTGGATATTCAAAAACAGAATAGGCCAAATAGAAAAATTCAAAAACAATCCTATTGATATTCAACAGGAAACCCTTTTCAAACTTATTCATGTGGCTAAAAATACGGATTTTGGTAAAAAATTTCATTTTAGCAGCATTTCTTCCTATACGGATTTTTGCCGGCAAGTTCCGGTACATGACTATGAACAGCTTATGCCCTATATTGAAAATACAATGAAGGGTCAGCAAAACATACTCTGGCCTACGGATATTCATTGGTTTTCCAAATCATCCGGTACCACCGGTTCAAGAAGCAAATTTATCCCTGTCTCCACAGAAAGTTTGGAAGAATGTCATTTTAAAGGTGGCAAAGACATGATTTCACTTTATATCAATAATTACCAAGACACAAAATTATTTACTGGAAAAAGTCTATCCATAGGCGGCAGTCACCAAATTAATCATTTGGACTACAATAAAAACAGTTTTTATGGTGACATTTCTGCCGTAATCATGAAAAACCTTCCCATTTGGGCCCAATTTGCAAGGACACCCAGTTTGGAAACCGCCCTGATGAGTGAATGGGAAGGAAAAATTGATAAAATGGCAGACGAAACGATTAAGGAAAATGTCACCAGTCTAACAGGGGTGCCCACCTGGACCCTTGTTCTACTCAAAAAGGTTTTGGAAAAAACCAAAAGTCAGCATATCTCTGAAGTTTGGCCCAATTTAGAGGTCTTCTTTCATGGGGCAGTGGCGTTTGGTCCTTACCGCTCCCTGTTCAAGAATTTGATCCAATCAGAAAACATGCATTATTTGGAAACATACAATGCCTCTGAGGGATTTTTTGGGATACAGGATCAAAAGGATTCAGAAGAATTGTTATTGATGTTGGATTATGGCGTTTTTTATGAATTCATCCCCATGGAAGACTGGGAAAAACCTGATCCTAAAGTGATTCCATTAAAGGAGGTTGAATTGAATAAAAACTATGCCATCATTATCACAACCAATGCAGGCCTTTGGAGATATAAAATCGGAGATACTGTCAAGTTCTCTTCTTTAAAGCCTTATCGAATCAAAATTTCAGGAAGAACAAAACATTTTATAAATGCTTTTGGGGAAGAAATTATAGTAGAGAATGCAGAAAAGGCAATAGAAATGGCCTGTAATATTACCAAATCAAGTATAAAAAATTTTACAGCTGCACCAGTGTACTTTGGAGAGGGCTCCGATCAGGGAACCCATGAATGGATTATAGAATTCATGGTGATGCCTGAAGACCAGGTGCTTTTTATTGAAAAGTTGGACCAATTCCTGAAGGAGGTCAATTCTGACTACGATGCAAAAAGGTACAGAGACATGGTGCTTAAAAAACCAATTGTCCATTTTGCAAAAGAAGGATTTTTCGACGCCTGGTTAAAGTCAAAAGGGAAATTGGGTGGGCAAAATAAGGTCCCGAGACTTTCCAATAACAGAGATTACATAGATGAATTAATAAAATTTCTTTAATATCAATCCCGCTATACCATTAGGCTCCAATCAAAATTTTATTTCAAAAAATTGATTTGTTACCCATTTATCAATCCGGAAATCAAAACAAAATAAGACCTGTAAAATACTCAAATATTGGCTAAATTGACCCTGGATAAGGTTTGATAATTACAAGGTTTTTTTATCCACAATTATCTTTACTTATCCACAACACATTAATAAATTGCCTTATATAGCTGATATATAGAAAGTTAAAACATATTTTAAAAATGTCGTTTTGTGGATAAAGGTCAAATATTAGTTTTTAATCAGTGATTCTTTTAAAAGAGGAGGTGGATAATTCCAGATTCAGAATAATATTTTTCAACCAGGTTTTTGTTCCTCTTTTTTGGCTGCTTCCCAAAAAACATCCATTTCTGATAAGCTCATTTCTGCCAACGATTTACCTGACATAATGGCTGCCTGCTCCAGGTATTTAAATCGCTTTATAAATTTACGGTTAGTCTTCTCCAAAGCTTCTTCCGGATTAATATCCAAATATCTTGCATAATTGATAAGAGAAAAAAGGAGATCTCCAAATTCACCGGCTGCCAGGGATTTGTCAACAGGCAGATTGGTTTCCACATCAAAGGTGTCCTTGAACTCACTCATTTCTTCTTCAACCTTTTCCCAAACCTGGGATATATCCTCCCAGTCGAATCCGACCCCCCTGACTTTTTCCTGTATACGCATCGCTTTGATCATGGCAGGCAATGATTTGGGCACACCACCCAACACACTTTGGGTCCCCTTTTCCTGCAATTTGATCTTTTCCCAGTTTTGCTTGACCATATTTTCATCGTCTGCCTTTACATTCCCATAAATATGGGGATGCCTTCTGATTAATTTTTCATTTAATTGATTGATCACATCAGCAATATCAAATGAATTTTTTTCAGCGCCGATTCTGGCATAAAAGACAATATGCAGTAAAATGTCTCCCAGTTCTTTTTTAATTTCTTCCAAATCACCGTCCAAAATAGCATCGGACAATTCAAAGGTTTCTTCGATGGTCAGATGCCTGAGGCTTTCCAAAGTCTGTTTTTTATCCCAGGGACATTTCTCCCTTAACTCATCCATTATAGACAATAAGTGGTCAAATGCTTCCAGCTGGGATTTCCTTTTTGAGGGGGTGTGCATAAATTATGGGGAAACTTATGGTATTGTATAAACGTTTTGAAAGTATTACGTAAATTTGCATAAATAAATTTGATATGACAACTGTATATTTAACATTGGCATTTCTTGCACTATTTTTCATTTTGATGTCCGTAAGATTGATTTTCTTGAAAAACGGACAATTCAAAGGGACCTGTGCTTCACAAAATCCTTATCTCAACAAAGATGGGGGAACTTGTGGCTACTGTGGCAAAAAAGTGGAAGGCGAGGACTCATCCTGTGGCAATCCTGATAATGAAGTGGAGAAAGTAATGGCTAAATTTAAATAACCCCGTAATCAATCAATTTACCATTTTTATATTCCCAACTAATTCAATTTTAAGTGGCATTAATCAAATCAATTTCCGGTATTCGGGGAACAATCGGTGGCTCTGCAGGAGAAGGACTTACCCCCATTGACATCGTAAAATTCACTTCTGCTTATGGTGCATGGGTATTGGAAAATACCCAAAACCCCAAAGTCGTGATCGGCAGAGATGCCAGGATTTCGGGAGAAATGGTTTCCCAGTTGGTTGCTGCTACGCTTCAGGGCTTGGGAATAGATGTAGTGGATTTAGGGCTTAGCACCACCCCTACTGTGGAACTTGCCGTAACCTGGGAAAATGCCGGAGGGGGTATTATCATCACTGCCAGTCACAATCCGATACAGTGGAATGCCTTGAAATTATTGAACCATCAAGGTGAATTTATTTCAGACCAGGAAGGCAAAACTATTTTGGAAAAAGCAGAAAATGAAAATTTCCTTTTTGCCGAAATAAGGAAGTTGGGTACCTATACCCCTATTCAGGATTACCTGGATCGACACGTCCAACATGTCCTTGGACTGAAATTAGTGGACAAGGAAGCCATTGCTCAGCGGAAATTCAAAATTGTGGTGGATTGTGTCAACTCCAGTGGAGGACTTGTGGTACCGCTCTTGTTAAAAGCCTTGGGGGTAGAAATCGTTGAAGAGTTATATTGTACCCCTGACGGAAATTTCCCCCATAATCCCGAACCCCTTCCTGAACATTTAAGGGACCTTTCCTTAAAACTTAAAAACGGGAATTATGACCTCGGCATTGCGGTAGATCCAGATGTTGACCGCCTGGCTTTCCTAAATGAGGACGGAAGCTTCTTCGGAGAGGAATATACTTTGGTGGCCGTGTCCGATTACGTTTTGTCACAGGAAACAGGCAATACCGTATCCAATCTTAGTTCTACCAGAGCTTTAAAAGACGTTACTGAAAAAAGAGGTGGGGAATATTTTGCCGCTGCTGTCGGGGAAGTCAACGTGGTGAACCAAATGAAAAAAACGGGAGCTGTGATAGGAGGAGAAGGAAATGGAGGGGTCATTTATCCCACCTCCCACTATGGCAGAGATGCATTGGTGGGTATCGGATTATTTTTAACCCACCTGGCTCAATTCGGTAAAACTGCCAGTCGGCTAAGGGCGACCTATCCGAATTATTTTATTTCCAAAAACAAAATTGAACTCACCCCTTCGATCAATGTAGATAAGATCCTGGACCTTCTAAAAAGAAAATACGAGAAGCAACCCATCAATGAAATTGATGGGGTTAAGATAGAGTTTGAAAATGAGTGGGTTCACCTGCGTAAATCCAATACAGAACCCATCATCAGGATATATTCTGAATCTGAAACTTCTGCAACGGCTGACCATCTGGCACAAAAAATCATGCGGGATATCAAAGAATTCATTTCCGAAAAAGAGTAGCCACAAACACATTTTGAATGTTTATGGAAAAAAGCATCTATTTCGACAATGCTGCTACTACCCCATTAGATGAAAGGGTATTCCAGGAAATGTCACCCTTTTTCCGACAAAATTTTGGAAATCCTTCTTCCGTTCATTCCCATGGCAGATTCGTAAGGGCTGAAATTGAAAAAGCAAGAAAGAAAGTTGCCCAGATCCTGAATGTCCAGCCGGGTGAAATATTTTTTACTTCCGGCGGCACCGAGGCGGACAATACCGCCATTTCAGGAGCCATAGAAAGTTACCACATCAAACAGATAATTACTTCGCCCCTGGAACACCATGCGGTTTTGCATACAGCGGAAAATTGCGCCGAAAAATTTAAAATTGCTTACAGTCTGTTGGACACCGATAAAGTCGGTAACATCGATTTAAACCAATTGGAAGATTATTTGAAATCCTGTCCCAACAGTTTGGTTTCATTAATGCATGGAAACAATGAAATAGGTAACCTGATCGATATTGGAGCTATCAGCAATCTTTGCCATAATTATGGTGCCTATTTTCATTCGGACACCGTTCAGACGATCGGCCACTACTGCCATGATTTGAAAACCATGCCCCATTTGCATGCCATTGCAGGTGCTGCACATAAATTTCATGGTCCGAAGGGAGTAGGTTTTTTATATGTGAATAAGGACAAAAAGATAAAAGGTTTGATCAAGGGTGGATCTCAGGAAAGAAATATGCGGGGGGGGACTGAAAATGTACCTGGAATCATTGGTTTGGCAAAAGCCTTGGAAATTTCAATCAATGAAATGAGCTATCACCGGAATCATATCCTTGCCATGAAAAAACATTTCACGCAAATGCTATCACAAGCCATACCTGGAGTTGAATTTAACGGTCTATCCAGGGAATACGACAAAAGCCTGTATACTGTATTAAATGTAAGTTTTCCGGTTTCACAAAAAAATCAAGGTATGCTGCTGTTTCACCTTGACCTTGCCGGAATATCTGTTTCAGGAGGATCGGCATGTAGCAGTGGCGCTACTTTGGGTTCACATGTACTCAGGCATTTAAAGGCTGATCCCAATAGAGAGGCGGTAAGGTTTTCATTCAGCAGGTTCAACACCCAGGAAGAAATTGACTATTGTATTGAAAAACTCAAAGAACTATATCCTTAATTTTTAAAGGGGAGCTTTGACAAGTCCACATTACCTCCGGAAAGAATAATGGCTACCTCCTTGCCCTTAAATTTTTCTTTGTTTTTCAATAATACCGCTAAGGGCACCGCACAACTGGGCTCGATGACAATTTTCATCCTTTCATAAATTAACCGCATGGCCTGAATAATTTCAGTATCATTGGTGGTTAAAATTTCGTGAACATGCCGTTTTATAACCTGAAAATTAATTCTTCCTAAGGAGGTAAGCAACCCATCAGCTATGGTGTTTGGTGCTTCCATGGGAATTAACCTTCCCGCATTGAAAGACCTGAAGGCATCGTCTGCCCCTTCTGGTTCAGCTCCTATTACTTTTGTTTTTGGGGATAGGTAATGGGAGGTAAGCGCCGTACCGGACAGCAATCCCCCTCCACCCACAGGGGCTAAAATAAAATCAAGAGACAATCCTGCTTCAAAAATTTCCAGGGCACAGGTGGCTTGTCCTTCAATGACATCCCAATGGTCGTAAGGGGGAATAAAAGTGGCTTCATATTTCTCTACGACCTCCATTAAGGATTGTTCTCTTGCTGATAAGGTAGGCTCACATTCGAAAATAATGCCTCCATATCCCCTTACGGCATTTTTCTTGATTTCTGGGGCAGTTGAGGGCATGATGATATAGGATGGGATACCGGCATGGTGTGCAGCCCTTGCCAAAGCGGCAGCATGGTTTCCGCTGGAATGCGTGGCCACGCCGTTTTTGCCATTACTATCTCCTAACTTTAACACGGCATTGGCAGCCCCCCGTGCTTTAAAGGCGCCTACCTTTTGAAAATTTTCACACTTGAAAATAATATGACAACCTGAAAGGTCATTGATGGCTTTAGAGGTCATCAATGGCGTCCAATGAACCATGGGATCAATTCTCCTCCTTGCCTCCTGAATGTCCTCTAATCCAATAAAGGTGTTTGCTTCCATTCTATAAATTTGCATATTATTTTTGATTCAACCATGATCCAAAATGCCATTTACATTTTTTATAGAAAATATCCAATTTCCCCTTCCCATCCATCAAATTTTTTTATATTGGCGAAAACTAATTTAGTGACGATAAAAAGTTTAGAATATGACAGAAAAGGCCTTGTCTTTTCACCCTTTAATGGGAGAACTACTCCATGAAAATAATACTATTCGAATTGATTTAAGTAACTCAAATTTTTATTTGCGGAAAATTAACCTGATGGACCTCAACGCTTTCACCGATTTCGTGTTCCAGGACCTGAATAATAAATTTAAATATGCCATAGGCGGTTATGGTGAAAACCGGGCCATTTATGCCCGAAGTCAGGTATTCAATATGAGGGATTCGGTTTTTAGAAACATTCATTTGGGAATTGATATCTGGTCAATTTCCGGCACACCCATTTTTTGTCCATTGGAAGGGAAAATTCACAGCTTTCAAGACAACATCGGTTTTGGTAATTATGGGCCCACCCTTATTTTGGAACACCAATTGAAGGGTAAAAGTATCTATAGTCTTTATGGACATTTGAGCAGGACGGATTTGAAAACCTGGGAAATGGATGCTAACCTGAAAAAAGGCCAGATCATTGGTCACCTCGGAACGCCTGATGAAAATGGAGCCTGGCCACCCCATCTGCATTTTCAACTGATCAACGACCTTGAGAATAACAAGGGGGATTATCCCGGAGTATGTGGTGAAGTCGAAAATCCCCTGTACTTAAAAAATTGCCCCAACCCAAATAACTGGATAGGATGCACGCTCTTGGCATCCATAAATTATTGAGTATTAAAAATCAAAATGTTATCATGAATCAAACGGAAATCAATAAACTGGGTGTCCTACGAAGGGCATTACACCAATTTCCTGAAACCTCGGGAAATGAAAAAAAAACTTCGGCCCGGATAAAAACTTTCTTTGAATCCCTAAATCCAGACATTACATTGGAAAATATGGGACCCTTCGGACTTGCATTTATATTTAATGGCTCCGAAGAAGGACCTACTACACTTTTGAGAAGTGAGCTCGATGCTATTCCTATTCAAGAGGATGGAAAAATAAAACATCGAAGCAAGCATAAAGGAATTTCTCATACCTGTGGCCATGACGGACACATGGCCATCATCTGTGGTGTTGGCATGAAGTTGTCGATTGAACGCCCCAAAAAAGGGAAGGTAGTATTATTATTTCAACCTTCCGAAGAAACAGGAATGGGTGCTGAACAGGTCATGCAGTCAAAAAATTTTAAAGAAATTCTCCCTGATTATGCTTTTGCCCTACACAACCTTCCGGGTCACAAAAAACACCAGATCATACTTAAAAAAGGACCCTTTACTGCAGCTTCTAAAGGGATGACCATTTCCCTGAAGGGAAGAACGAGTCATGCTGCCCATCCTGAAGATGGATTAAGCCCGGGAATAGCTATGTGTAAGTTAATTGTAGGCCTGCAAAAGTTACCGGAATCAATAACAGACTTCACCATGATTACGGTCATCCATGCCTCATTGGGGGAAGTCTCCTTTGGAACTAGTCCCGGAGAGGCCACCGTGATGGCCACCTTACGTACATTTGAAAATCCGGCCATGGAAAAACTGACGGATTATTCCGAAAAGTTGGCCCAACTGATTGCAAAAGAAAGTGGTTTGGAATTGGAAATTTCTTATTGTGAGGAATTTGAAGCAGCGGTGAATGATGAAAAATCCTGGGAATTGATTAATGACTCCGCAAAAGCACTTGGCCTGGAGACAAAACATATCAGAACACCGTTTCGCTGGTCCGAAGATTTTGGTAAATTCTCATCCCTGAGCCAAACCAACAGTATGCTTTTTGGTATTGGTTCCGGAGAAAAACAACCCCAACTGCACGAAAGTCATTATGATTTTCCGGATGAGATTATTCCAACTGCAGTGAATCTTTATTTGGACGTCATCAGTAAAGTAAACTTTTAAATTCATGTTTCATACCTCTTATATTGAGATCAGCAACAGTGCCTATAAAAATAACATTAAGTTTTTGAAAAGTCAGATTGGAGAAAATGTTACCATCTCCTCCGTAGTAAAGGGCAATGCTTATGGACATGGGATAGAAATTACCGTCAAAATCGCTGAGAAGGCTGGAATTCGGCATTTCAGCACCTTTAGTACGGATGAGGCAGTCCGGGTGCTGCAATCCAGTACAAAAAAAAGTGAAATCATGATCATGGGAATGGTGGAAAATGAAAACCTGCCCTTCCTGATCGATCAAGGTATCAGTTTTTATGTTTTTGAAATAGACCGTTTGATGTCGGCAATTAAGGCCGCTAAAGCCCAGCAAAAAAAAGCCAAAATCCATGTTGAAGTAGAAACCGGTTTTCACCGCACAGGATTTGAATGGTCCGAAAGAGAAGGGCTGGCAAAAATATTGAAAGAAAATGCTAAACACCTCAATCTTCGTGGCCTTTGTACCCATTATGCCGGTGCGGAAAGTGTCGGCAATTATGTTAGGGTACAAAATCAAATTAAATCCTACCTGGAATTCAAGCATTGGTTTATACAGGAAGGGCTTCTTTTTGAAAGGCACCATACTGCCTGTTCAGCGGCATCACTGAGTTATCCCGAAACCATCATGGATATGGTAAGGATCGGGATTGCCCAATATGGATTTTGGCCGAGCCAGGAGACTTATATGTTTAAATTCAAACAATTGGCACCCAACATGATCAATCCGTTAAAAAGGCTGATCAGCTGGAAAAGCAGTGTCATGAGCATCAAAAAAGTAAAGATGGGGGAATTTATAGGCTATGGTAACAGCTTTATGGCTTCAAGAAATACGGTTATCGCATTGGTTCCTGTTGGCTATTGTCATGGATTTACCAGGAGTCTGAGTAATCTGGGCAAGGTCCTCATTGATGGCAAGATTTTACCTGTAGTTGGCACCGTCACTATGAATACCATATCCGTGGATGTCACCGACTTGAAATCTGTAAAAAAGGGAGACGAGGTGGTCATTATCGGAAAGCAAAAAAGAAATGAAATTACAGTGGCTTCTTTTAGTGAATCCACTCAACAGGTCAATTATGAATTATTGACAAGGCTTCCCCACGACATTCCCCGAAAAATAGTTTCGTAATCAGGTGTTTTAGAACAGTCTTTGTGGGATAATTACTACCATTAAAGCATTGAACAGAAAGCTTATCATTATTAATTCAAATATATATTCCAAATGAAAGATCTTAGAAAAATATTTCCCGTTTTATTCCTATCCCTTATTTTGTTCTCCTGCGATTCAGAACCTATTGAATTATCAGATCACGAATGGCGGGTAATTGATGTATCGGGCACGGCTTCCACCAAAGAAAAGTTAAGTACCCTGACTTTGACCTTCGAGGAAGAACAGAAAATCTCTGGTTTTGCAGGGTGCAATGATTACAGGGGAGGAGCCACTTATAATAGGGAACAAATTAAATTCAGCACCCTATACACAGATAAGGAAAACTGTGATGACATTAATTTGGAGAAGACTTTTTTGGCCAACCTTGAAAGCAGCTCAACTTATACCTATGCTGCCAATAAACTGGTATTGTTTGATGATTCTGGAAATATACTCGTAGAAATGGAGAAAATATAGCCTACTGATAAATGGCTTGCTTCATTTCCCGGGATTCCTCCTTCCATGGAGAATGGGTTTTGAATCTTCAGCCTTCATGGTATGGCCGTCTCCAGGGAATTTTATATTAATTGAAGATGATGGTCCTATTCCCTACCACTTGGATTTTTTTGGCCAAGTGGTATTTAATGGCCTTTGAAAGCACCACTTTTTCGACATCCTGACCTATTTGCACCAGGTCTTCAACGGTATTATGATGCCGCACTCTGGCTACGTCCTGCTCAATTATGGGGCCTGCATCCAATTCTTCGGTGACATAGTGGGCCGTGGCCCCAATGATTTTAACTCCTCGTTTGTAGGCCGCATGATAGGGTTTGGCTCCAACAAATGCCGGAAGAAAGGAATGATGGATGTTGATGATTTTTTTGGGGAATTGTTGAATAAAATTTTGGGACAGAATCTGCATGTAACGGGCCAACACAACGAATTCAATCTCATTTGCTTTCAGCAATTCAATTTGCCTGTCCTCCTGAGCTTTTTTGTTTTCTTTGCTGATGGGCAAATGATAAAATGGAATTCCAAATGCCTTAACTACTGGTTTTAAATCTGCATGGTTAGAAATCACCAGTGGAATCTCAACATGAAATTGCCCGGAATAATAGCGGCTTAGAACATCAAAAAGACAATGGGATAATTTGGACACAAAAATGGCCATTTTAGGTTTTGGGAAATTGAAAGACAGCGAATAGCTCATATTAAATTTCTTTCCTACTTCTTCCCCAAAAACGGTCAAAATTTGATCCTTTTCAATATCAAAGGTATCAAGTTCCCATTCAGCCCTCATAAAAAATTCTCCCTTTTCATCATCAATATGTTGGTCCACCTCAATGATATTACCGTTTTTTTTATACAAAAATTCAGAAACAGCGGCAACAATTCCCTTGCTATCTTTACATTGAATGATGAGTATGGCGGTCTGCATTGATTCGATTTTACCTTAATTTATAAATAAAAAAAATTCCTATAAAATGATCAGGCCAATAAGACAGATATATCTTCCTTACTAAGGCTCTTAATAAAACTTTCTTCGGTATTGATCAACTCTCCGGCCAAGGCCATTTTTCTATCCTGCAGGGCCATGATTTTTTCCTCGACAGTATCCCTGCTAATAAATTTATAAATAATCACCTTGTTATGCTGACCAATCCTATGGGCCCTGTCAATAGCTTGAGATTCAACGGCTGGATTCCACCAGGGATCCAGCAAAAAAACGTACTCTGCTTTGGTTAAGTTGAGACCCACCCCACCTGCCTTAAGTGAAATCAAGAACACTTTAATGTTAGGATTTTCCTGGAAAGCGGTTACCTGACCCTGGCGGTCTTTTGTGGCCCCATCCAGATAAGCAAATTGTATGGACTCTTTATCCAGGAATTCCTTGACGATGGAAAGGTGTCTTACAAATTGACTGAAAATAAGAATTTTATGTCCTTCACTCACCGTGGATTTTACCATGTGCATGATATCTTCAAGCTTTCCGGAATCGCTAATGTAATCGTCATCTGCCATCTTCGGATGATTGGCAATCTGCCGCAATTTGGTCAGACCCCTGAGCAAGGTCAGCGATTTCTGACCGTTACCCGTTATACCCATTTCATCGATGATTTTTTCCCTGAAATAATTCTTCACCTCCTCATAGGCATCCTGTTGATCTGAAGTCATGGTGGAATATTTTATATTGACCACTTTTTCCGGTAAGTCGGTGGCTACCTGTGATTTTAGTCTCCGCAATATAAATGGCTTAATAAGCGCATTGAGTTTAACGATTTTATCCGCATCGTTCTTCTTTTCAATTGGTAGTAGAAATTGCTTTTTGAAGGCATGCTTGTTTCCTAGGAGCCCTCTGTTAATAAAATTCATTTGGGACCAAAGATCCATGGTGCCATTTTCCACCGGCGTACCTGTAAGTATAAGTTTGTGGCTGCTGCCCAGCTGGACAACGGCTTTTGATATGATACTTTCGGGGTTTTTGATGGCCTGGGATTCATCCAGGATGATATAATTAAAATAAAATTCCTTCAGTACTTCAATGTCTATTCTGGTGATGCCATATGAGGTGAGTACTAAATCAAATTGACTGAACCTTCGGTTATCCTTTATTCTCTGAGAACCGGTATATACCAATATCTTTAATTTGGGCGTAAATTTTTTTGCTTCCAGTTCCCAGTTGTAAATGAGTGAGGTAGGCATGATCAACAATGAAGTAGAACCTTCAGAACGTTCCTTTTCACCAGCGAGAAGTGCTAATGTCTGCACGGTTTTACCCAGGCCCATATCATCTGCCAGGCATCCCCCAAACTGGTATTCATTTAAAAACCTCATCCAGTTATAACCTGCCTTTTGATAGGGCCTTAAGGTTCCCTTAAAATAAGATGACAACTCAATATCATCAATGGCGGAAAAATCCCTTAATTTTTTTAATCTTTCACTGAGATCCAAATTCACCAAATTGCCTTTTTCCAATTCCTGAGCCAAGGCAATATGATGCTTTTTAAGCTTTAGGTGATTATTGGAAGTTTCCTTTTCTTCCATAAAAGAAAAAATTTCCGCATAGTTGACAAACCATGATTTGGGAATAATAGCCACCTCTTTGTTGGGAAGTTCAATTTCAGTCTTCCCTTTCAAAAGTAATTTTCTGAATTTTATAAAGGGAATCTGGAAATCTCCAAAAGAGACCAAGGCTTCCACATCAAACCAATCAATTTTCTCATTGATCCTTACCGTAATGTTTGCTGTCCCAACAAAATACTTCTTCCCCTTTTCATTTCCGGATTGAATAATGCCAACGCCCAAATCATCAAGATCCGGTTTATGGTTCATGATCCAATCATAGGCTTCTCTTTTGGGCATGGAAAACCTGCCTTTTCTTACTGGCAGGCCCTTATTAATTAAAAATTCACCATAAAAAGCTTCTTTTTGCAAATCCCTCACCACTTTATAAAAAGTGTATTCATCGCCAATCTTTTCCAATTCCACGTTGGTCGGACTGGTTTGGTCAGCCCGGAAGGAATAATCTCCATATTTAAACTTCAATTCAAAGACCATCTTCTCTTCTTCTGCTTCGGCAACCCTTTTTCCATACATATCGGTAACGGGATTTCCGGGCAGATCAGTTAGATTCAATAGGGCTTTTGGACTGGATCTCTCTACTTTTATTTCAAAGCCTTTGGCATAAACATCAAAAGACGCCAAAAGCTGGGTAACGAATTTTTGATAATAGGATTCCTCTACCTTCTTGGGGATAACAATAAATTTTTTATTTAAAAAAGGCAATAATTTTTTACCATCCACATCTTTTTCAAAACTGTAAAGCTTGCTGTCTACAACCAACCATGCCGGCTGATAGCACAACAAATAACTGCCTTTATATTGCCATTCAAGCCGCTCCCCCAAATATTTCAAGGTGGGGAAATAATGGGTGTTGTCTTCGTTCCTGCGGAAATGAAAAAGAACAGTCGCCTTTTCAGACATGACCTCAATCTCCTTCCATATGGGATTGCCATCATTGCCCATTTCAAACAACCTTTTGTCCTTGATTCGGTCCAATATTTTGGATCGGGTTAATTCCAGCCGGTGTTGAATCAGTCTTTGGATATCCTTATTAGACTGGCTTTGTGGTTCATTCTCGAATATTTTCCTTAAAAAATCCTTTGGTTTAGTATTTTTCGCATTGAATTTTTTCACAATGGCTTCCTGCTGCATACTGTCCATTAATTTGATCAGTTCAATGTCTGTATGGTCTATCTCTTCTTCAAATTCATTGGAATTCTTGAAGGAAATATTTTGGTAGGCATAGGATAAACGTCCCTTTTCATCCAATTGGATGGCAAAGGATTCAAAAAGTATTCCCAGAAATTCATGGTTAAACAGGGAATAAATAATTTTGAAGGGCTTTTCAGAAGCTACTTTCATTAAAATAAATTTTGAACAAAACCGAAATATTTCTTTAAATTTTGAAATTTGGCAGCTTGCAAATTACAGAAATATTTAAAAAAATTGAATAGATTAAACATTAATTATATCACAAATGCAAAGTTGTCTTTACTTTGGAGGCAATCAATGCCGGCCTGTAAGAAGCCAATAAGGTGATCAGTATGACACTTAGACTGGTGTATAAAAAATCGGTCAATTCCATTTTCACTGGATAGCTTTCCACAATCGAAGAAGTTACCCCCAATGACACCAAGCCATAGGTATCCTGAATCCAACAAATTACAAATCCCAAAAACAAGCCAATGATAGCCCCTGAAAAGGCGATAATGGCCCCTTCCTTCAAGTAAATGGACCGAATCAATTTCTTTGTTCCACCCAAAGAAAACAATACGGCAATATCTTTTTTCTTTTCTATTGCCAACATGCTAAGAGAAAAGAATATATTGAAGGAAGCAACGGCCAGAATAAAGGTAAGGGTGAGAAAAACAAATAATTTTTCCAGCCGGATGGTCAATAAAAGACTGGCATGCTGCTCATCAGTATCCTTAACTGAAAAATCACTGCCGAGATATTCTCTAATCCGTTCTTTAACACTTTTTATGTCATTCCCCTTTGCTACCTTTATTTCCAATGCCGTCCTTCGATTTCCATAATTCAGGAGCTTTTGAGCAAAACCCAAAGGGACAATGACATATTCATCGTCAAATTGCTTTTCTATGCTGAACACGCCTACTGCTTTTATCACCTCACGATTGTACATGTTGCTCGGATCAATGCTTCCCGCTCTAGGTTCCTTAGGATAAAATACCTGAATCAGCTCAAACTGATCATCCAAGTCCATCAGTAAAAAATAAGAAAGTCCCCTTCCCACTATGGCCTGTGGCTTACCAGGTTCTCCCAGGGACATTTCACCTGAAAAATATCCATTGGAAAACCTTTCCTGCAATAAAAAGTTTTCAGATACTCCTTTAAGGGTGGCCACCACCTGATGGTCTCCATACCTGAATAGTGCATTGTCTTCAATGACTTCGGTCAAAATTTCCACACCCTCCAAAGCGGATAATTCTGCAAGAAATCCCTCACTCACATCAAACGATTTTCCCAATACAGGTTCCACCTTTAATTCTGCATCAAAAGAAGCATAAAGGCTTTTGATTAAATCTTCCAGCCCATTGAACACCGATAAAACCACTACCAAAGACATGGTGCCTACGGCAACGCCCACCATAGAGATTCTGGAAAGCACGGTAATGAAGTTCCTCTTCCTGGTGCTTTTAAAATATCTGGCCGCTATAAAAAAGGATAGATTCATAGCGGGAATATACTAATCATTTTTTGGATCATCCTCTTCTTCCGGGGCATCAGGGATGTCCAGTTTTGAAATTACCTCATCCATATGTTGGGCATAAGCGGAAGATTCATCGAGGTAAAAAACCAATTCTGGAATGATCCGCACGGACTTGCCGATCCTATTCCCTAAATTTTTACGGATCTGATTTTTATTTTCATTGATTTTGGCAAATAATTCTGCGCTGTTGGCAAGTAAAAAACTCAAATTGATTTTAGCAACGCCCAGGTCTGGGCTCATCCCAACTCTTGTAACGGTAACCATGGCTTTGCCCACCAAGGGTTTACTTTCCCTTTGAAAAATTTCACCCAATTCTTTTTGAATCAGTTTCGCGTATTTCTGTTGGCGTTTACTTTCCATTTTTAAATTTTTATTATACACAAATCTAGTGAAATATACTTGTAACCTTTAATTTCGTAAATTCAGATTAAAACTAAAATAATCCTTGCTCGCATTTTTCAAAATCAATGATCCATTTCGTATGGTGGGCATCATTTTGCTCTTCCTGCTTCTTCGCATACCTTATATTCTGATGGATATACCCCTTACCCAAACTGAACTGTTATGGCAACTGATTGGTGAAAGGATGGCTAAAGGGGAATGGATGTATATTGGAATTATAGATGACACCGGTCCCTTTTCTTCCCTGATATACCTTATCAACCATTATTTCAGCTCTAATAGCCTGCTTTCCTTTAGGATAATTTCCTTTTGCATCGTATTATTCCAGGTTTTTTATACCAATGACTTGTTAATTAAATTAAATGCCTATGATGAGCACAACTATCTTCCAGCATTTGTAATGATCCTATTATTTCAACTATCCTTTGATTTTTTGTCCTTGTCTCCAGGTCTAATGGGATCCACTTTTATTTTACTTTCTTTTGGACAATTGTTGAAGCAGACCGCTATGAACCAAAACTCCTCGTCCTCCATTTTGTTAATGGGTTTGTTTGGTGGTGCTGCCTTTTGCTTTCATTTTCCGTTTTTGGCATTTCTCCCCTTTCTGTTATTAACCGGGATCTTCATCAACAGGTATTCTTTACAACAGCTACTCCTGTCCGTAATGGGCTATTTATTGCCTCTGTTCCTTTGTGGGCTTTTTTATTTTTGGATGGACCATTTAATGGCATTCATTGATATATATTTTAACCTAAGTAGAAAGCTGAATATCCAACAACATGTCAGTTACATGGACCTCCTTTACCTGTTTCTTTTACCTGTCTTGCTCGCCCTAATTGGATATTTTCGGAATAATGTATTGGGTAGAATGAACAATAACCAACAGAAACAAAACCAATTGTTCATTCTGTACCTGATTTTTTCCGCAGGAATGTTCCTTTTCATCAACCGATTGGCCCCCTATCAATTTATTGTTATGCTGCCAGCACTGACCTATTTCATTAATCATATTTTAGTTTTAAATCAAAAAAGGTTGGTACAAAATGTCATTTTTTATTCCTACCTCATGCTGATTCCTTTTATGGCATATAGTTGGTCATTTTATAAAACCAATGATGATTCCTTTGAAAATTATATTATTAAAACAGCTGAAAAACACGAACTACCCCTAAAAACATCCGTGATGGTTTTGGGTAATGATATCCATTATTATTTACGATCAGAACCCGCAAGCCCCTATATCAATTTCCCCCTATCTCATATGTATCTTCAGGCACAAGAAGAAAATGAGAAGCTGTTAAGAATTTACAGGGACATTACTTCAGAAAACCCCGGGTACATTATCGATCCCAATGGCCTATTCAAATTATGGATGGAAAAAATCCCAAAATTAAATGAACGCTATCAGGAAGAAGTGGAAGGCAGGTTCAAGCACCTAAAAAATGATACAGAATAAGCGCTGATTTGCTGCTTTTAACAAGGGATTTTGTTTACCCGTCTCTGATGCCTTCCTCCCTCAAAATCAGTATTTAAGAAGATCTCCACCATTTTTTCGGCCAATTCAAATGGTACAAATCGCGCAGGAATAGCCAAAATATTAGCATCATTATGCTGACGCGATAGGGCAGCTAATTCTTCATTCCAACAAATAGCAGCCCGTATCCCCTGATGTTTGTTGGCAGTGATGGCCACCCCGTTTCCACTTCCACAAATGATAATCCCCTGTTTCATCTCTCCATTTTCAACAGCTTTACATAAAGGATGGGTGAAGTCAGGATAATCTACAGCTTCCGAAGTGAAAGGACCAAAATCTTTTACTTCCCAGCCCTTTTCCTTAAGGATGACCATTATCTTTTGTTTGTAACCGTAACCGGCATGGTCACCACCTATGGCAATCAATTTAGACATTCCCTATTAATTTAAAATCCATTCTCTAATTCTTCTTCTCTTCTTTTTCTTTCCAATCTCTTGGCGATGATGATACCAGTCTCATAAAGAACCAATATCGGCATGGCAATTAGAATCTGGCTGATCACATCAGGAGGTGTAATTAAAGCTGAGATGACCAAAATTCCCACAATGGCATGTCTTCTGTACGTTTTTAGCATCAGGGAGGAAACCAATCCTGCCTGAGTCAGAAAATAAATGACTATGGGCAACTGAAACATTACAGCAGAGGCCAGTACCAACATGGAAAGTGTGGATATGTAGGATGTAATATCAAATTCGTTGGATATGGAAGGGTCTAATTGATAATTAGCCAGAAAATTTATTGACAATGGAGATAGGATGAAATATCCAAATGCAGCCCCAATAAAAAAAAGCAGGCTCACAAAAAACACTGCTCCCCTGGCAGCATTTTTTTCCTTGGAGTAAAGCCCCGGGCTAATGAATTTCCAAACTTCCCAAAATACATACGGAAATGAAGCAATGAGGCCCACCACCAGGCTTGAGGTAATGTGCATGGAAAACTGCCCGGTCATCTGCCTGCTTTGGATGATGAAGGGCAATTCATCTATACAAAGCGGCGGAATGGAAAGATAATCAGATACCTGGCACAACCACCGATAGGTGACAAAATCAATCCGGGAAGGCCCCAAAATTACTTTCCCAAAAACAAATCCTTTTGATAAAAACGCAAGGACCGTGAAAACCAAAATCGCTGATATCGATCTCAATAAATGCCACCTCAACTGTTCCAAATGGTCCAGAAAGGACATGCCGTTTTCTTCTTCCTCTTCTTCTTTATTCTGATCCAGTGCCACTTTATTTCTCTATTTTAATATAATGGAAATTGAACCATCCAATTGTTTACTTCATCCTTAATGGGTTGAAGTTGGCCATCATTATCATGATTGACCAAGGATTGATCTATTAGATCAACGATCTTGACCATTTCTTGTTCTCCAAGGCCTCTGGTGGTTACTGCTGCGGTACCTATCCGCATTCCGGAGGTTACAAATGGAGATTTGGTATCAAATGGCACCATGTTTTTGTTAATGGTGATGTCCACTTTCCCCAGGGTTTCTTCAGCAATCTTTCCAGTAAGGTTTTTGTTACGAAGATCGATTAACATCAAATGATTATCGGTGCCTCCGGATATTAATTGATAACCCTTTTCTACAAAAGATGCAGCCATGACTTTTGCGTTTTTCTTTACCTGAACCACATAATTCATGTACTCATCGGACAGGGCCTCTTTAAAGGCCACTGCTTTTGCCGCAATGATATGTTCAAGCGGTCCACCCTGAGTTCCCGGAAATACACCTGAATCCAGAAGCGATGACATTTTCCTTAATTCTCCCTTTGGGGTTTTGATTCCAAAAGGATTTTCAAAGTCATCTCTCATTAAAATCAACCCACCCCTGGGCCCTCTCAAGGTTTTATGCGTAGTGGTGGTAACCACATGACAAAATTCCAATGGATCATTCAGAAGACCTCTTGCAATCAACCCTGCTGGATGAGCAATGTCTGCCAATAAAATGGCTCCAACCTGATCGGCAATGGCCCTAAGCCTTTCATAATCCCAATCTCTGCTATAGGCAGAGGCACCACAAATCAATAATTTAGGCTTTACTTCTTTTGCCTTGGTTTCAACTTTGTCGTAATTGATAATCCCAGTTTCTTTTTCGACCCCATAAAAGTGGGGCTCATACAATTTTCCTGAAAAATTAACTGATGACCCATGGGTCAAATGCCCTCCATGTGAAAGATCAAAACCTAAAATGGCATCGCCGGCATTGAGACAAGCAAGAAATACGGATGCATTGGCCTGGGCACCGGAATGGGGTTGAACATTGGCCCATGTAGCACCAAAAAGCTCCTTGGCCCTGTCAATCGCAATTTGCTCAATCTCATCAACAACCTCACATCCTCCGTAATATCTTTTTTTAGGAAGGCCTTCTGCGTATTTATTTGTAAGTACACTACCGGCTGCTTCCAATACCTGTTTACTGGTAAAATTTTCTGAAGCGATCAACTCAATGCCTCTTTTCTGGCGGTCTTCTTCTTTGGCGATCAGGTCAAATATTAATTGATCTCTTTCCATGTATTATGATTGTATTTTTTTAGCCTTACCCTGTTACCATCAAAATCTTTGGGGGATAAGCACAGGCCATTAAATTCGAATGCCAAAATTACTCCGAAACTACGTATAATCCAATGGTCTGGTAAAATTGATTGCTATTTGCCAAAAGAAAAAACCACCCATGGTTAAGTTTAATTATTATTCATTGAAAATCAATTACTTCACCATAATTTCTCTTTTGACTTAAAAACTGAATCTAAAATTTAAGGCTACATTTCTTCCGGTTTGGCGTATTCCAAAAGGGCGATACAAAGACATGTGATCCAAATAACTCACGTCCAGCATATTGGTACCAGAAACAAAGACCTCTACCAGCTGCTCTCCGACTTCAAATCTTCCGCCAAAATCCAAACCAATTAAATAATAACCTGGCGTAGCCTCTTCCAAATCAGCAGGCCTGTTTTGGTCCAAAACCAAGGAACCTGTCAGGTTGACATAAGGTTTTTTCCAATTACCAAGGTCCTTAAAAGTGAAGGCCAGGTCCTGGTTCCACCTGAAAGCTGGAATATAGGGCAAATAAGAGAGATCAGAACTTCTTTTTCCTATTACCATACTGTAAGAGGTAGATCCACGCAACCAACCGATAGAAGATGGATGAATTTCCAAAAATCCTTCTCCCCCAAATAATCTTGCATTGTCCTGTTCAAAACGCCAAATAGTAAGATCTCCTTCTGTTTCATCTGTTGGGGCAAAAAAGATATAATTGTTGACAAGGTTATAAAATCCTTCCACAGCAAGGGTAAAATCAGAAGTTTTATACCTTATGCCCAGATCGGATTGGATGTTTTGTTCCCGCATAAAATTAGAATTCCCCTGTTCAAACCTGGATGTACCCGGATGAGGTCCATTGGAATACAATTCCGCAAGATCCGGAGCCCGAAAGCCGGAGGCCACATTCAGCCTGAATCTCCACCGTTCATTGGGCCTGAAGGTAGCTCCACCACTACCGGTTATGCCATCAAAGGTTCTGGAGATCATCCTGGATTCCGGCGAACCAGGTAATTCAAACCCATAATCCAAAAAGTTTTGAGCCCTCCCATCAGCCGTCACCTTCCTGTAATCATATCTTAGGCCTCCTTGCACTACCCAACAGGAATGGGAATAATTCAATAGACCATAAACAGACCGGTCATCTTTATAGGCATCAGGTATAAGTATCTCCGCTGCATCCGGATAATTTATCGTTTGTAAATAAAAACCTTGAATGCCGAAAATTGCTTCCAGATTTGGGGATAGGCCATGATAGTATTTCAGGTCGTACATGAAGTTACTTTGTTTTAGTCCCAGATCAACCTGCTGAACGTCTACCTCTGTTTCTTCGCGGAAATTCCAATGGTATCCGAAGGTGGTTTTTATTTTGTCCTCACCTAGAAACACATTCGTTTCCGAGTTTAGAAAGTGATCTGAAACATCTTGAAAGGGCAATTGCATACTTCGGTCATTCCTGGACGTAACCAAATTATCCATATTATTTTCATCCAGGATTCCCAGATTTTGCTTCAGATAGGTATATCTTACACGGGTATTCCCCCATTTCTTTTGAAGCCCCATACCGGCTTTAATATTTTTGGTGGCAAACCTGGTATTACCGACGGTATTCCCGTCCCCATCAAGATAATCGGCATGGGATTCTGAAGCTCCCCTAAGGGACCAGGTAATTCCGGTTTCTGTAGTCCCTTTCACACCGGCCTCAGCCCTTGCTCCCAGTGTATTGCTAAATACCCTGAGGTTGACATCTCCTTCGGTTGTTCCAGTTGAGGCATCAGGATCCTCCAAAAGGTTAACAACTCCTGCCATGGCCCCAGACCCATAGATGATGGAAGCCGGTCCCTTGATGATTTCCACTCCGGCAAGCCCTGTTTCCGTAAGTCCCAAACCATGATCTGCTCCCCATTGCTGATTTTCAAACCGTGCCCCTTGATAAACTGAAAGCACCCGGCTGAACGACAAACCCCTTATTACCGGCTTGCTGATCCCAGGGCCCAAAGAGACCTCACTGATCCCCGGGATCCTCGCCAAACCTGACATTAAACTTGGCGCAGGACTTTTAAGAATATCATATTTATTGATTTTCTCAATAGAAATGGGTGAACTTTCCCTACTCATAACATAGGCACCCGAAACCACCACCTCCTCCACCGAAGTGGTGGTTTCTTCCAATCTGAAGTTAAATGTCCTTTGCTGTGTAGGATTGATTTTGGTAATTATTGTCCCATAACCAATATAAGATATCTGAAGGGTAATGCGTCCATGTGGAAGAGAGGACAAGGCATAATTACCCTGTGCGTCGGTAACCGTTCCACGGCTTAATTCCGGAACAAAAATGGAAACACCAATCAAAGGCACTTTGGTTTCCGAATCCAAAACTTTCCCTTGGATATTCTGTTCCTCACTTTGGCCCATAGCAGTATTCATTGCCAGGCATAAGACAAGGGTAATAAGAATTTTCATTTTAGTATGATTTTATTAAAAATGATTTCGACCGGAAATCATCCATAGTATATTATCCGATCTGAATATTAAAATCATTTAGATCGGGTCGATTGAAAAGAAAAAAACAGGGAAGGTGGCCCTCTTAATGTCAATACCAATAAAAAAGCTACATCAGGATCCTCAAAGAGCGAACTCACGGGCTGAAATACTTTTATATCCGCCACCATGGAAACAAAACCAACCGCAGCCGGTAAAAAATACTGTGCATGGCTGACGATGTCCAAGAGGAGGATTTCCTTTTCAGAATGATTTCTTTTTTGTTCCTCTTCTTCAGATAAAAAAGGGTGGGCATGTCGGATTACCTCTCCAGAGGAAAGTCGGTGCTCATGGTAGAAAATCATGCTGTTGACCAACATCAGGCACATCAGACATAGAAGTCCATGTGCGGCAACAGGTAGTATTTTCCTTATCAGTTTCAATCCTTAATTCCTATGATCTTCACAAAAATACCGAAATAATAATTGACAAGCAATCAATTTTAAAGATGAGACTCATTTTTTATTTAGATATATCTAAATTTTTTTTGTAGTCAGTCTTCTTTTATACCCCTCTGATTGTTTTATATTTGCAGCGTGATCAATTTTGAATACCGACCGGAAAGCTATTTCGATGGCACGGGCCCTACAGCCTTAATTGCAAAGCTTAGCTATCCTGAAAGTCAATGGGGAGAAGAAATATGTATTTTTGCATCGCCTTTGGATGGGAAAATATTTTATGAGGTGGTTGATTTCTACGGAAATGAATTTAAAACCAACCCGGAGACGAGCGATAAAGTCCTCAATTTACAGGAAATCATCATATTGATTGAAACCTTAGAAGTTTCCCCAGATTTAGAAGTAGGGGAAATTAATCGTACCCTAAAGGGTATACCCGTGGTGGAGAGTTTGCATTATAAGCAATTGAAAATTTATTTTGAGGAAAAAAGAAAACATTTTGGTTTCCTAACCTAATGATGGGCTTCGCTTTTAAAATTTATGTGATCGATAGGTATCATTGGCATTTGGTGGATGAAACTGCATTAATATGGATTATTATTGGAAATATTGATCCCGTATGACAAATATTATTCTTGTTGTCGTTTCCCTAATAACGGGTATTTTTCTTCAGAAGGTCAAAGGTTTTCCTTCAGATGCCCCAAAAACTTTAAATGCCTATCTGATTTATGTAGTTTTACCGGCTGTTTCTTTGTTGCACATTTCCAAAATCCAACTCAGTGCCTCATTATTATTGCCTTTGTCCCTGGCATGGATTATTTTCTCTTTGACCTGGATTTTATTTGGTTTTCTGGGCAAAAAACTGGGATGGAAAAGGAATACCACTGGCTGCCTGATCATTTGCGGTGGACTTTCCAACACCGGCTTTGTTGGATATCCGGTAATAGAGGCCATCTATGGGGGCCCAGGATTAAAAATCGCCGTATTGATTGACCAACCCGGTTCTTTCATTGTTGTGAGCAGTTTGGCCATCATCGTGGCCTCCATTTATGGTGCGGAAAAAATGAGAAAAAGGGACATTTCCAAAAATATGCTTCTTTTCCCCCCATTTTTGTTTTTTGTCCTTGCCGTTCTATTGAATGTAATGCAAGTGGAAGTAACGGGGGTAGCAGAAGCCATATTGGAAAAGTTTTCCGCAACCCTCACTCCGGTAGCCTTGATTGCCGTAGGGTTACAAATTAAGATTAATCTCAGCGAGATCAAGGACCATTATCTTTGGTATGGATTGGGCTATAAGCTTTTATTGGCTCCGCTTTATATCTTCTTCCTTTATGGGTTCCTTATTGGGGCCAACAAAGAGGATGAATTGATTTTTAAGGTATGCGTGATGGAAGCCGCCATGGCTCCCATGATTACATCTTCTATCATTGCCACCAACTATAACCTGAGGCCAAAATTGGCTTCTTTGTTGGTCGGAATCGGAATTCCCATTTCCTTCCTTACCCTGGCCCTATGGTATTACTTATTGGAATACAGTGTCTGATACATCCAAATAAATCAATTTCCATATCCCCTAAATGATTTAAAGAAAAGCTCAATTTTCAGCTCAAACCATTATTCCGGCACATTTTCAGGTGCTTCCTTTGGTTTGGGACGGGTAGTAAATCCCTTAAGCAAATTTTTCACTTCATTTACCGCCTTTTCTTGGGTTTGATCCTTTAGTTTTTCCACTTCTTGTTTGGCACTGTCACGTGCGACTTCGGCCCTTTGTTTTATTTCTTGTTTTAAACTATCCTCTTTGGCTTTGAAATCTGCTGTTATGGATTCCTTCACCACGGAATTTTCATTGGTCAGCCTATTACGCAGGGCATTTGTGATATAGGAATCCAGATTTTCAGCGGAGGCCAAAGAGACATTGGGTCTGGAATAACTACCCATTATATTAAATGCCAATGGTATATTGGTAGTTGACAGGTCCGCACCAACCAGACCCGAAACCAAATTGTTTATTTTGGATCCAAATTTACTTGCGGGTACATCCATAGCAACCAGGTAATTGATGGTCCCGTCAAATCCGGTGCTCCCTTGTATTTGGGCTTTGTAGTCCCAAAGCTGGACATCAAAGGGGGCAATATTTAGCATTCCATCTACAATCTCCGCACTAAGGTTAAATGGTTTTAGGGTAATGGTACTGGTTTCATTCAAATTGGTGATGCTGGTGATTCCCTTGAGCAACGGACTGTCTTTAACCGCTGCTTCTGCTAATTTAATCAAACCTTTCCCATCTAAACTTGATAATATAGGGATCATATCCTGACCCAATAAGCCTGAGAAGGAAAAATTTGTGGAAAATTTCCCGGTGACATGTTGGGCAATGGGAGCAAAGGTTTTAACCGTTACAAAAGACTGGAAAGCCTCCTGAATACCCAACTCACTGATATCCAAATTCATATCAAAAGATGGCTGGGTGATATCCTGGGAATTATAGCTTCCATTAAATGCCAATCCCCCTCCAAGGGTATTGGTTCGAAACCCATTGAAATTTAATACTCCATCATTTAGCACCAATACCCCCTGTGCATTTTTTAGGGAAAGATTATCGTACAAAATTTCATCCGCCTTTACAGACATCGTAAAGGTGATATCACGGGGCAATTCTATAATTTCCAAAGAGGTACTGTCTTCCGGGTCATCTTCCTGGCCCATCCATTCGTTTACATTGAATTTAGGAGAATACAGGTCTAAGTCACCCTTCAAAATACCATTGTTGTCATCAAAAAGGTAAGCCATATAGTTGGATAAATTTCCATTGGCCTGTACAGTGCTCTCACCCAGTCTAGCATCCATTTTGACCAGCTTAATACTTGTTGGAGAAAATTCTGAAAGGGCTTCGTGCACTCTAATGCCCTGCGGATAATCATTATCCGCATAGAAAAAATCTTTAAGGGTAATTTCCCCTTTGGTATTCAACTGGTCAAAACGGTTATTTTCAACATCGGAATAACTGCCTTTTGCATCTATATCAGCCAGGACCTGTCCCTCCAGAATTATTTCTTCCATAGAAAAAATTTCCGATAATTTACCCAGATCAACTCCCCCATGTACCGAAAAATCATAATTCAAAGCTTCCAGGTCTTGCACTTTTAAGTTTCCCCGGATGTCCTCTCCATCCAGATTAAATCCAAAAGAAGACAGGTCAATTAACATGTCGGACATATTTCCGGTATTATTGATGGCGCGCGCTTCCATATTAAGATCTTCTATGGCACCAGGATAAGCAGCGCTCTTCACATACCCATTAGAAAGTGCCAACCTTGCGTTTATAGCAGGCATGGTTTGTGCAATGCTGTCATATTTTCCTTTTGCCTTGGCATCAATGACCAAATTTCCCCGAAGCTCCATATCCTCTATGGGAAAAATTGAGGTGAGTTCAAACAAATCCAGGTCCCCCAAAAGAGCCCCTTCCATTTCAAAGTCAATTAAATTTTTCAAATAAAAATTTCCGGAAAGGGGTTGTTCTCCAAATTGAAGGGAAAAATCGGAAATGTCAATGGAGGTATGTTCCATCACATCACTTTCATTTTTTACCATCAGGTTAATGTTAACATTTTGAACAGGTCTGGGCAAATCAGGATATTTGAACATGCCATCTTTTACAGCGAGGGCCAATTCAAAGGAGGGCATCTTATTTTCATTATAAACACCCTTTACAAAACCTGAAAAATCCATTTCACCAGAAGTATCAAGGCTTTGAAAGGAATCGGTATATAAACCTGGCACCAATGACAGTATACTGCCAAAAGAATTGTCTTCCCCATAAAAACGGGCATCAAATTCCATATCCTCAGTAGGCATGGCAAGGTATCCTTCAAGACCAAACCCAAATTCATTCAACTTTATGGAGGCATCTTCAAATCCAAATTTCATGTTTTCCAAATCAACATTGATTTTGGAGTCAATTTCCATCCTTTTATTGGATAGGTATTCCACTTCATCATAAACCACCCTCACAATATTACCATTACCCTTTGCTAATAAATCATAGACGTCCATGGTAAAATTCCCACCCCCATTCAGATCCAATTCAGAAAGCGCCATCAGGAATCCCAGGTCCCTATCATCATAAATGAAGGACAGGTTTTCGACCTCAATCATGTCTACCCCGATTTGAAATTCTGAGGGTTCCTCTGTTATGGGCTCTTCTTCCACCTCAAACATGATGTCATAGTTGGCCTGACCATCCTCAAGGACTTTTACATAAATATTACCATCGATCAGGTGAATTCCGGTCAAGGTGGGATAATCATCGAATAGAACGGACCAAAGATTTAAATCTACCTGAAATTCACCAACATGAGCCAATGTATCGTTTTGAAAAGGGGGATTCCCCTTAATTCCAAATTCCCCTATGGTTGCTGATAAATTGGGGAACCGTTTGAACACGCTCAAGTCAATATTGTCCGCATCATAATACACCTGTGCATTGACCGAAGCGGCAATTTCCTTATCAATTTTTTCAAAGATCTTATCTTTGAAAAAATAGGGAACAGCCGCCATGGAAACCATAATCAGGGCCAGAAATACAAATAGGATATAAATGAATTTTTTCATAAATAATATTTTTTAAAAATTGTGCCTGATCAATTAGATGGACACCTCCAATTCAACCCAATATGGAACAAAAATAATACCGTATAACCGGAAACTGCTGTTTAATTGTAAAATGGCAGGTATGCTGTTGAAAAGGCCAATTTCTTTAAGTTAAAACCATATAGTTCAAAATTAAATTCAATTGTTCATTTTTATATTTCCCGAACTGGAAAATACGGCTAAATAAGGCGATTTACGGCAATGAATTTGATATTGGAAAAAACGAAAAAAGGAAATGATTTTCCTCCCGATCAGCATCTGTATTTATAGTGACCAGAGGACTTTCTATATTAAACCGTCATCAGTCTAAAATGGCAATCTCCTGCTTTGGCTTGAGATATTTCCTTACTCAGATGGTATACTGCTTCAAGTAAACAAGCATTCTTTAACTGGCCGGCATCAATGGCTTTAAAACCTATCAGTTCGATCATTTTTTTCAGCAATGCTCTATCTGTTGTACCGTTTCCACAAAAATAGGTTTCTTTCATCAATTCCAATGGATCTGATTTGGGATAATCCAGTCCAAGATTGTTAAATGCTTTAAAAATTTTCTGATGGCCTGTTTCCTTTATGATATAGGTCGTATTGCATCCCAATTCTGGATCATGTTGTCCATTGGTGCTGTCTATCAAAAGTTTGTCTTCGGTACAATTTTCCTTTAGATAGGTGCATACTACGGGAAGGAATTCATTTTCACAACAAATGATTACAATATCGGATGCAGCAATGGCTTCAGCATAATTTAAAACATAATGGTTATGCATTCTTAATATTTTCCATTCTACTTTTCTGGTGCTGAAACCTTCCCGCACACCAAAAACTACCTTCATTCCACTTGCTATGAATTTGTTTCCTAAGGTTGTAGCAAGATTTGTTCCTCCTAAAATTCCTATGTTCATTTTTTTATATTTATAAATTAGCCGATGGTTGTCATTTATCGGCGTTTCTTCACTTATGAGGAAAATCGAGGCTTGGGGTGATTGAGCCTAAAAGGATTTTCTGATATAAGTCTATGAAATCTACTTAATTAATTCGAAAATACAAATTTTTTTTTTGCATAACCATAATTTTTTTTCAAATTATACTTTTTGCATTTTATCACACGGTGAAATTAAACCCTTTGAGCTTTTAACGCATGAATTTTTTGTATATAATTAATTTAAGTTCGGCATGAATGGCTCCGTTTGTCGCCAGAATTTCACCTCCGAAAATGTAATTTTCGCCACCATTGAAATCTGTCACATTCCCACCTGCCTGTTGGACAATAATGGTTCCGGCAGCCACATCATAAGGTTTTAAATTGTATTCCAAATATCCTTCTACCCGGCCAATGGCCACATAACACAAGTCTACAGCGGCACTTCCCAGGCGTCTCAGCCCATGACTGTTTTGGAGCAAATGTTTTAGTATTTCCAAATAATGGTCTATTTTACCCCCCTCATCATAAGGAAAACCGGTTGCGATCAAGCTTTCTGCAAGAAATTTGGGTTTACTCACCTGAATAGGAGCTCCGTTACAGGTGGATGGACCTCCTCTATAAGCGGAAAAGCACTCATCCAGATTAATTTCATAAACCACACCTAAAAGAATGCCTTCCTCGTCTTTAAGAGCAATGGATACGGAATACACGGGGATACCATGGACAAAATTGGTGGTCCCATCCAATGGATCTACGATCCAGGTATACCTTCCTTCCAGATCATTTCTCGTCCCTTCCTCCGTAATGAATCCAGCCTCCGGTAAAATGGAAGACAATTCAGATACAATTATTTCCTCTGCATGTTTATCCACGTAGGAAACCAGATCATTAAAACCCTTTCGCTCTACCTTTTCCAATCCGAAAGACTTTTGTTCCTGAAAGATAAAGGCTCCTGCTTTTTTGGCCAGAATTTCGACTTTCCTTGTAAGATCTTTTAAGTCCATATCAATTTCTTCCTGCTACCGAAATTACAATCTCTCCTTTTAAAACATTCTGCGTATAATAATCCATCAATTCTTCCAAGGTCCCTCTTATATTCTCCTCATGGATTTTAGTGATTTCACGACTAACGCACGCCCTTCTTTCCAAACCAAAAACTTCTGAAAATTGTTGAAGGGTTTTTAACAACCTATAGGGGGATTCATAAAACACCATGGTCCTACTTTCATCCCTTAATGCCTCAATCCTACCCTTTTTGCCCTTTTTATGTGGCAAAAACCCTTCAAAGATAAATCTATCATTAGGTAAGCCGGAATTGACTACTGCGGGAACAAAAGCAGTGGGTCCCGGTAAGCTATTTACCACCAGTCCGGCTTCAATGGTTTCCCTTACCAGTAAAAATCCAGGATCAGAAATAGCAGGAGTTCCGGCATCACTGACCAAA
Source organism: Cyclobacteriaceae bacterium (assembly GCA_040905205.1). Taxonomy (GTDB): domain Bacteria; phylum Bacteroidota; class Bacteroidia; order Cytophagales; family Cyclobacteriaceae; genus Cyclobacterium. The sequence continues at coordinate 52,017 of JBBDSB010000451.1, read as the reverse complement.
GCAAATAGTACCCCCTTCTTCATTCTTTCTATGATTTTGGTGGTATGATGGTGTTCATTATGAATATGGTAACTTTCTAATGGACGGTTTATTTCAAAATGCTTCAATAATTTCCCTGAAGTTCTGGTATCTTCTGCCAATACGACATCTACCAGCTTGAGTGTATCAAGAGCTCTTAAAGTAATATCCTGAAGGTTACCAATTGGAGTGGGTACCAAATACAAACTTACCCTTTCGATTTCGGACATTTTATGTCAGGTCGTCAATGGCTTTGGCAAAATCCTTATCTTTTTGCGTGATGGTATTTCCCTTATCATGGGTCGTTAGTTCGAAAGATACCTTGTTGTAAACATTTGACCAATTGGGATGGTGCCCATGCGCTTCTGCCAAAAAAGCCACTCTGGTCATAAAAGCAAATGCTTCTGTAAAATCTTTAAATTCGAAGGTCTTTACCAGTTTATTGTTTTCTTCTTTCCACATAATAATTTTTATTTTATAATGAAATTACATCTTCAATTTTGAAAGCCTTTTCATAAATCTCAATGATCGCATCACTACTGGGCATCATGGCCTTGATAGTAGCACTGATATAATTACCCTGGGAGGAGGTTTTGATTTTCATTTCGTTATTTGGAAGTAGCGCAGCAATTTCTTTTTCTTTTCCCCTGGGCACGATAAACTTAAACATATATAATGTCGGATAACTGGTTTGAGCTTCCAGCTTTTCCTTAAAAGATGATTTATCAAACGATTTCCTCATATACATAAAACAACCAATATTATTAAAAATAAAATCCCTTAAACCAAAAAAATCCCATCCAAATAAATGAAGGGGATCAAAAAACAATAAATTTTAAACGATTAAAAGAATTTATATCGATAATCCTTTACCTCTGCCATATCCTGCATAGCATTCATGATCATATAGGAAACCCGTTGGGAAGATTCACTGGCCAATTCATTTTGATACCGCGTATAATCACCAATTTGCGAGGCAGGTGTAAGGTTATTGAGTTTTGCCACCACTATCCCTATCTCCTCCTGAATAGGTTCGGTTAATTGTCCCTGGTTTTCCAGCCCAAATATGGCCCCAACCGCTCGCGGAGCAAAGCCTATACCAGGAATTACACTGGCATTAAGTCTAAGGTCAGGAGTGGATCCTAAAGAGGCTTCAGGGAACACTTCTTTCATATCGGCCAGGGAATCCAAACCTTCAATCTTTTCTTTTATATAACTGGCTTTTTTATCATTTTTTAATTCTGCCATGGCCTGCTCCCTTACACTGGGATTGTTGATGGTTCCCGGACCCTCCTCGGTTTTGTTGGTCAAAAGTGCCACTACATAAGCATCGTCAAGCTCAAAAACGGATGATACGTCATCAACTGATGCTTCATTATAAGCCCAACGAATAATCTCCCTGGCCCCACTTAAATTATTTAAGGAACGGGAATTAGGACCTACACCACTGGCTGTTGAAACCTGATAACCTTCTTCGGCTGCATTTTCTTCAAATGTCTCCGGATTGTTGGAATTCGCGGCAAAATAATCAGCATTTCTGAAAACATCATTTCTGGTGACATCACTGGCAATTAGTTCAAGTTCCAATACCGCTAATTTATAGGTCAATGACCGCGGCAATTCTGTTACTTTTATCAAATGATAGCCATACTCTGTTTCGATTATCCTGTTAATGATACCCGGGCTATTTGCCGAAAAAACAGCATCAGCAAATTCTTCAATAAAGTCGCTCCTGGCAAACCAGCCCAGATCCCCTCCTCTTTGGGCCGTTCCATCCTGACCGTATTGGGATGCCGCAACTTCAAAATTTCCTGTTTCATTTACTTCTGCCAAAATTTGCTCGGCTTGCGCCCTGACCTGCTCTTTTGCAGGACCCTCCAGACCTTCGGTACTCAGAAGAATGTGGCTTGCCCTCATCCTAGGCTCCCCATCAAAACTATCAGTAATCTTATAGGCAACATAACTTGAAATATTGGTTAAAAAAGGCCCATAAACTTCCCCAACTTCAGGACTTTCAACATTGTTGGTCAGGTTATCGGGAAGAGGATCACCGGGTAAAATGGTTTGAAAAGGATTTACCGCTTCAGAATTTCTGGTTACGAATGATGAATCGGAGTCTGATTCTTTAAAATCCTCAAGCAAGGTATTCATTTGATTAATGGTGGATGTACTATCCTCCCTACTTGGAACCAATGGAAACCGGACATATTGTATATCCCTACTTTCACTTATTTTAAATTTTTCCTGGTTTTGGCTTATATAGGACTTCAATTCAGACTCATTAATTTGAACCAGGGAATCGGAAACCAGGTAATAAGGAATATGCAGATGATCAACATCTGCAATGGTATTCGCCATTTTATATTGCTTTCTACCTTCCGCCTCGGTAACATATTCAGAGGAAATAAGCATATTATCGTATTTAATTCTTAGCCGGGAATCAGCGAACATTTTTTCCTGTTGGGCCCAGAACATTTGCTGTTGCGGATCCGCATTCTGAAGAGATTGAAGGAAAGAAACCAACTGCTGCCGGTCAAACTCTCCGGTCTCGGGATTGGTAAGTTGTCTTCTAAGATCTCCTATGATGTTCTTTCCCTGAACCATGTCTACCAATTCCGCGTCAGAAACTTCCAGGCCAAGCTCTTCATACTGTTCTGAAAAGATCCGCTCCACAATCATGGCCTGCCAGGCCTGTTCCCTGATACTGTTCAAATCGCTTTCCGTGGGGTTCCTTCCAGTATTTTGTTGAAAGGCCATTTTGGTTTCTTCTATTTTCTGAATATATTCATCATAGGAAATATCCTCACCGGCTATTTCACCAACGGTAGTTCTACTGGAACCCAAAATCATGGAATTGGGTCCTAAAATATCTCCACCTACTAAAAAGAATATCAAGCCTACGGCTATCACGCCGATAGCCAGGCCTGTTCTTTGTCTGATTTGTTTTATTAATGCCATTCTCCTGTTTTTTGAAGTGTCGCAAAATAATTACATATAGCGCTAAATTCAAAATATTAAAGCATCTATAAATAAAGTATTTCAAAACCTTCTGTTAATTAATCTTTAATTTAACGGTATCAATCCTATGCTCCTGCTTTGTAACGATGGTAAAAATAAAAGGACCATGGACCACTGACTCTCCTTTTTGGGGAATATTTTCCGTCAGCGACAATATACAACCCGCCAATGTTTCAAAATCCCCCTCCGGAAGGTTCCAATTGTATTTGTCATTCAGGTAATCAATTTCATGTCGGGCACTCAGGAGATACTCCGACTCGGATATCTCCTGTTCAATGAGGTCATCGCTGTCATATTCATCTTCAATTTCTCCAAATATTTCTTCTATAATGTCTTCCATGCTGACAATGCCGCTGGTGCCACCAAACTCGTCTACCACCAAGGCCAGGCTTTTCCTTTCTTTTATGAACTGTACCAATAACTCATTGGCCAGTGCGGATTCTGGTACGATAATTATGGAAGTTAAGATATTTTCAATGGTTTTGGGCTTTTTAAACAATTCCAGATGATGACAATACCCAATTACATCATCGATTGTTTCCCTATACACAATGATTTTTGAATGACCGCTTTCAATAAATACCTTCTTTAATTCCGAAATGGAATCCTCCGCCTCCACCGCAACAATATCTGTTCTGGGGACCATACAATCCCGGACTTTTACTTTTTTGAAATCTACCGCATTATCAAATATTTTCGTGTCAATTTCAACTTCATCGCCCTTGGTGTCCAGGTAATTCTGAATAAAACTGTTCAGATCGGTGATATTGAAAACCGGCTTGTCCTCATTGTAATCCAATTTCAGCAATTTTACAATTACAAATTTGGAGAGCCCTACCACCAACCAAACCACCGGGTACATCAGGTAATAAATCACAGCAAACGGAAATGAAAACACCGTAAGCATATTATTGGGGTTCAGGATGAAAATACTTTTGGGAATAAATTCCCCGGTAACCAAGACAATGACCGTGGAAATTACGGTTTGGAGAACCATCACCGCCGCCTGGGTATCTATGTTGTCAGGAAGAAAATACTGAATGGGTGGCCCCAATAAATAGGCCATGAATATACCATACAATACCAAACAAATGGTATTTCCCAATAGGGTGGTACCGATAAACTGGCTGGGATTACGAGCGAATTTTGAAAGAATTTTTCCGGAAACACTTCCTTGTTTACTCTGAAGTTCAATATGCAGCCGATTAGCCGAAACAAAGGCGATCTCCAATCCCGAAAACAGGGCTGAAAACAATAAACTGATCGATACTAAAATGAAATATTCAAACGCCATTATTTCCTTTTGTTCTTCTTTCGAGTTGGAGGTGGTTCTTCTGTATTCTCATGGCTTTTTTTCCGGTACATATGCCAAAACAAAAGGACAGTGGCAAACATCAATAAGGGGTAAGAAGCCACAATGCCAGATTTCATTGTTAGATGAGCCCCAATTGCAACCAAGGCAGCTGCCAAAGATAATATGATAGCACCTGAGATTTTCATTTTTTAAATTTATAACACATCCTCTATGACCCCGGTTACTTTGGTAAATTTATATTCATTGAATCCTTCATCTGCCTCCATTCCGGTTCCCTTGATGATTCTGGAAGGCTCCTCCACCGTTACGAATTTTTCTGTATAAATTTTCTTTTTATTCTGATCCCAAAAGAGCTCTTCTGAAGTCAGTTTTTGGTCCTTTTCTATATTGTGAACCTGCACATCACCTTCCCCTCGGTAGGTATTGCTTTTTCTTTCATAATAACCCCTGTCCGCACGTATGGTGGTACTCAATTCCCCGTTTTTCTCAAAAAAATGAATCACTATTCCTTCCGGAAATTCGGTATTCCCATTTTGAAACTCCAGTTGCTTATCAGCCATTAGCTTGGTTCGGACAATGGCAGAATCACTGTGAAGCAATACTATATCATGGCTGATGCTATAGGGACCTTCATAAAACTCCAGTTGGCTTTTATCTATGTCCTCCCTACAGGAGCTCCCCAATAGAATGGCAATTATCAAAATCAAAATCCTGTAAAACATCCAGATTTATTTTTTTTCCCAATCCAAATTTAACACATCCCTTCAAAATATAAAAAAGGCGGTATTACTACCGCCTTGATAAATAACTGATATGTGGTTTTAAAATAAGGCGATACAATCAATCCCTTGTAGCAAGAGTAACCGTCTGACCAACCCAACATCCCGTACTTATTGTTTCACCCACTTGAAATCCTTCCGTAAATAATTCTTCTTTGGAAGGAAATCTTGATTTTGCATTCGACATACCCGTACTGTCCCCCGCTCTGCTATATGCATTATAGGCTGCAATATAAATGGAGTAATCCTTAACCCTGCTTTCTCCCCCTCTACAATCACTGGAAGAAGACATGATCAGACCACCGATGAAGGAATAAGCATCACTTTCTCTTTCCGGCTTAAGTTCCGCCGCCTTAAGGGCTGCCGCTCTAGCCTGGGATTTTCTGCCCAAATTGGCATGAACTTTTGCCATATCCCAATTTATTTCTGCACGTTGCTCATCTGTCTCGGCCAAAGTCAGTGCTTTTTCAAATAATTCTCCGGCTTTGGCATATTCTGAATTCTGCATGTAGCGCAAGCCCCTAACCTGAGAGGTACTGAAAGTTGGGCTGTCATTGTCGATTACCTCCAATGCTTGTAAGAAAACATCACTGCTGGTACATTTTTCCTGAACAGAATATTGGAAAATCTGTTTTGCGATTTTTAAATTGGTAGGATCGCTGACTAATTTTGGACCCATATTTTTCTCAATAAAATTACAGTCGATAATATCCATTGCGGCTAAAAGCTGATCCAATGTAGATTTTGAGGTAGCCACATTTTCCCCATTTGCCTCAGCTTCCTCCAATTTAGACATCAGCGTTTCATATTTGTCTATGACCTCTTCCGGGGTATAGGCCTTATTAAAGGCGAAATTTCTATATATGGCATCAAAATATGCGGCAATCAGAGAAGGATGCATGGTTCCCTCTATTTCCATGGTTTTACCAAAAAGGTCAGCGGCCATTCCCACCTTTTCTTTATCACCCTTATAATATTTATAAGCATAATAAGCTTTGTTGGCAATGTACCTTTCCACACCACCATAAAGTTCTTCTCTAATATCATATAATGTAAGTATAGAATCTTGATAGGTTTTTATCTGGGATTCGTCAGTTACGGCTTCAGCAGCCCCTTCATATACTTTTACCCCATTGATATAAAGTGCTTCATTCAGGTCCGAAGCATTGTTGAGCAACCAAAATAATGGACCTTTTGCTTTTAAATAATCCTCAGATTTTAAATAGTCATTATAGGCCGCATTGTATTCCCGGGCCTTCGCTTCCATCTGTGGATCAGAAGGCCATTTCCAATTGTCCTGTGCCTGAACGAGTCCTGCCATAAGGAAGGACAAACATCCGATAACGGTGAATTTAATTTTCATTTTTGTCGACATTATTCGAATACTTTTTTGTAAAACCAACTATTATCATTTATTGATAAACCTAAAGATACTTTTAAATAATTTTCTCTGATCAAACCATTGTCTACTGTTCCTCTCGTTCCAACTTTCAGTGCAAAATTTAATAAGGACATGGTATGTATCGGAATTGATCCTCCAAAATTAATGCCAATATCATCAATCCGGGTATCATTCAAAACATAAGGTAATCTTTCATATTCCAATCCAGCCCGGAAAGTAGACCTGCTCAACATACTTTCCAGGGAAAAGGGATTCGGGGTAAACTGCCCACCTAGACCGAATTTAAAAGATTCACCCAGGTTTCCTTCGGTACCATTAAACCCTCTATATTGGGTAAAATCCTGAAATTGCCCTTCAATCCCTATAGCAAATTTATTGATTTTTTCATAAGTTACACCATAACCCAACTTATCAGGAATAAAAATATTTCCATGAACATCATCCGATAACACATCACCGGGAGAGTTCGGAATGCTAGCTTGCCCCGATTCGCCCATTTTCGCAAATTCTTTTCCATTAATGTTGCCAAAATAGTGATAAATGGTGCCAAAATTCAAATATTTTTGGTTGCCCAAACTTTGTACGTAATAAAGGCCTCCTTTTACGGTGACATCACTAAAAGTCAATCTTTCGTAATATTCAGATGAAATCCCGACTGAATTCCCATTTAGGTTCACCAGGTCAAGTTGGTTGGTCCTGATGGTAGAACCAAAGGTATAAGCTCCCTGAATGCCCAAACTCAGGCCTTTGGCCAGTTGGAAACCACTCTGCAAATAAACTTCGCTTAGCCCCCCCCTTCCTTCAATGGTGTTTTGTGATACCAATTCTGTGTTGGTAACAGGTGTATTGACCGTCAAATTATAATCTACCCCTGTGAGTTGGTTGAGGCCAAACCCCATTGTCCATTTCCTGGGCACAAAGGGAAATGACATGGCCACATAACTCAAACCTCCTCCATCCAATAGTTCTGATCCTGAGTCCGTGGCTGCGGTAAGTCTATTGTAATTTAAGGCAGCCTGAAAACTAAAAGCGGTGTTTTTTACGGAGATGGCTGGATTGACCTGATTGACACTGAAGCCGTTGCCGAAACTGATTCCCAAACCTCCCATTGCCTGGTTTTGGGTCAGGCCTGAATTATTAAACTCCCCTACTCCCAATGAACTGTAGGTGGAGGAAGAAAATTGGGCTAAAACATTATGGGAAACCATCAAAGAGGCAATGGTACCAAGCAGTACCAGTTGTATTTTATTTATCGACATTGTACATTAAAATTCTATCCAATCCATATAGGACCAAATTGGGGATTACAAATATGTGGTCTTTTGTTAAGCTTTCAAAGTAATTGGCATCTCCACCACAAATAAAGACCTTTAACTCGGGATAAGCAGTACTATAGCGGGTAATGAACCCATTCAATTCTTCATAAACACCAAAATATATACCACTTTGAAGGCAGGTAACTGTCTCTGTTCCGACAAAGGAAATATCATCAAAGGGAATATTTACCAAAGGTAATTTTGCCGTTTGCTGATTCATTGCCTTTGCCCTCATCTTTAAGCCGGGTGAAATGGCTCCTCCAAGGTATTCATCGAATTCATTTAGAAAATCATATGTGATACAAGTCCCTAGATCCACAGCTAGAAGAGGGCCCGTTCCAGAAAACCTCATTCCCCCAACCACTGCAGCCACCCGGTCCAGGCCCAGGGTAAGAGGACTTTTATAACGGTTTTTTATGGGAAGCGGCAGATTATGGTCAAAAAAGATATAGGAAAAGGGCAATACCGCATCCAATTGCATTTTCGACCATTTTACTGTGCTTACGATCACCCTTTCAAAATGATGGTCACTAATCACCTCCAAACACCGGTCCCAATGTTCGAATGACTCAACGGCAATTAGCTCACCGTTCTTAAAATACCCTGTTTTTATTCTGGTATTTCCGATATCAATGACCAAATTTGTCATTTCATTTTTCATATGGAGCGAGTCAACTAATATTTCAATTATGAATGAAAGGTTAAAATTAGTCATTTTCCCTTTGGCGGTTGAAATGGAGAAATTTATTTTAACTTTAGTTTCAGGTTTTTAACAAACTTTAACCCCATGTCAATAAAATCAAAATATTCCCTGATCGGATTGATGTCAGGAACTTCAGGTGATGGCCTGGATATTGCCTATTGCCATTTTAATCTTACTGCCGAGAAATGGCAATTTGATATTAACAAAGCCACCACCATTCATTTTCCACCCTCCTTAAAAAAGTCGTTGAAAACGGCTCATCTATTGCCGTCAGAAGAACTGGCGGTGCTGGATCATCAATTTGGTCGCTGGATGGGTGTGGAGGTCAAAAGATACTGTGGTGAACATTCCCTTTCGCCCCTCGCCATCGCCTCTCATGGTCACACGGTTTTTCACCGACCTGAAATTAACCTGACAAAACAAATCGGAAACGGTTACAGTTTGTGGCAAGGTTCAGGCCTACCTGTCATCAATGATTTCAGGACACTTGACCTGGTATTAGGAGGACAGGGAGCACCTTTGGTGCCCATCGGTGATGCACTTTTATTTGGAAATTATGACTTTGCCCTAAATTTGGGAGGAATTGCCAATATTTCAATGGACCGAGATGGAAAACGCATCGCATTTGACATTTGCCCATTTAACCTTATTTTCAACTATCTTAGCGAAAAATTAGGTGAGCCTTTTGATGCCGGAGGACAATGGGCGAAAGAAGGTCAGGTCATTCCCTCACTTCTAACCAAATTGGAAGAACTTACCTATTACAAAAATCAGGGAGCTAAATCCCTGGGAAGAGAGGATATTGAAAAACACTATCTCCCCTTATTGAAGGGGGGGAAAAATTCAATTAAAGATTTGATGGCTACCTTATCAGCGCATTTTGTCAACCGGATTGCAGCACCTGTGCTTCAATATGGGAATAAAGGAAATACACTCTTAATAACCGGTGGCGGTGCCTATAATGACTGTTTTATTGAAAGGCTGTCCCTGATATTGGATAACAAAGTTACTGTTTATAAACCTGAAAAAAAGATTATTGACTTTAAAGAAGCAATGGTATTTGCATTTCTGGGGGTATTAAAAATGAGGGGAGAAATAAATTGTCTTGCTTCCGTGACAGGAGCTAAAATGGACAGTTGCGGAGGCACCTTATTTGGATTTTAATTTCTTTAAAGAAAAACCATGAGAGAATTATTGAAAAAATTTGAAAATAAACAACCTGAAATCATATTCGAATGGAGTGATAGTGAATCTGAAGCAGAAGGTTGGTTGGTGATCAATTCCCTACGTGGAGGAGCTGCAGGCGGAGGCACCAGGATGAAAAAGGGTTTGGAAAAGAATGATGTCATCCAACTGGCAAAGACCACTGAAGTGAAATATACTTTTTCAGGCCCCCCTATTGGAGGAGCAAAAGCCGGAATTAATTTTGACCCTGAAGATCCCAGAAAAAACGAAGTTTTAAAAAGATGGTTTAAGGCAGTAATACCCCTTCTTAAATACTATTATGGCACCGTGGGGGATTTAAATGTGGAAGAGAGGCTTGAATTAATTCCAATTACGGAGGAATATGGCCTTTGGCATCCCCAGGAAGGCGTGGTCAACGGCTATTATAAGGCAGCGGAACCTCAGAAAATTAGAAAAATTGGCCAATTAAGACTTGGTTTATCCAAAATTCTGGAAAACACCAATTATTTTCCTGTTGGCCAGGTGAAATATACGGCCGGGGATATCATTACCGGTTTTGGCCTGGCCACTTCCATAAAACACTTTTATCGTATCTGGGGTGGAAAATTGGAAGGTAAACGTGCCATCATTCAGGGTTGGGGTAAGGTCGGGGCTTCAGCAGCGTATTTTTTGGCCAATGAAGGGGTGAAGGTGGTAGGTATCATTTCACTTGAAGGTGCGATCATCAATAAGGAGGGATTAAATCCGGAAGAGGTAAGGCAGCTTTTTCTTAATAAAAACAACAATCAACTGATCAGTGAGAGCCTCATTAACTTTGAAGAAGGGAACCAGAAAATCTGGGACTTACCTGCTGATATTTTTGTCCCGGCAGCCAGATCAAGACTCGTTTCCAAAGACCAACTTACCCGAATGATGTCCGGTGGACTTGAATTGATCTCTAGTGGTGCTAATTTTCCTTTTGCTGAAAAAGACACCTTCCTGGGCCCTATAGGGATGACAGCAGACGAAAACCTTTCTTTGATACCGGATTTTATTTCCAATATGGGTATTGCGCGGCTTACGGCTTATTTGATGACCGATAAAGTATTACTCACCGATGAAGGCATGTTTGAGGATGTGGACAAATCCATATTCAATGCGCTGAAGAAAGTCCATTCTGAAAACCCCCATAAAAAACAATTGGCACAAACTACCCTGGAAATTGCCTTAAACCAATTACTTTAGGGTCATTTTAGTCCCTATTCTGGTCAATTTCCAACACTTTTCATCGGACCCACCAAAAATGATTGGTTCTTAAATGACAAAATAACTAGTTTAGGGAAATTTATTCAATGGACCGTTCTATAAGTATCCTTGTTAAGGTCGGAATTAATTTTATTCAAAAAAAGACATTATTTGAATGAAGAAATATATTGCCTCATGGGTATTCCTAATTGGATTATTATTTGCAATTGGCCCTAAGGACACCCTTGCCCAGATCGATAGTCCAATTTCGGGAGAGGCTTTCACCAATAAAGAAACGCTGGTGGATATGTTTCAGTCTTCCGAGCACCAGCCGGATTCCATTTTGGAACCTGAGCAGGTTGACGCACATGGACATGCGCCGGGCTGGTTGGTCATTCCTTTTGTGATATTATTACTGATGATAGCCACAGGGCCTTTATTTTATGAACATTTCTGGCATCTCCACTACCCTAAAATAGCAGTGGGGCTTGCGGTAATCGTGGTCATTTATTATTTATTCGTTTTACACAATGTCCATCAGCCCATACATGCCCTGGCGGAATACATTCAGTTTATATCCCTATTGACCTCCCTTTTCATTGCCTCCGGCGGAATCCTTATAAAAGTAGATAAAAAATCCACTCCGATTGCCAATGTTCTGCTTCTATTGATCGGAGCACTGATATCCAATCTAATCGGAACAACGGGCGCTTCCATGCTGCTAATCAGACCCTTTATCAGGCTTAACAAAAACAACATTCAACCCTATCACATTATTTTCTTTATTTTTATGGTCAGTAACATCGGAGGATCGCTTACCCCCATAGGCGACCCCCCTTTGTTTTTGGGATTTCTAAAAGGCGTACCATTCTTTTGGACCTTGGAACACAATTGGCCTGCCTGGTTATTGGCTTTAGGAATCCTGGCCCTGATATTCTATTTTATTGATAAGAAATTCGGTAAAAACACGGAATTCATCCCGGAAGAGAAAGTGGATTTCACCAATAAAATCACCATGTCGGGCACCAAAAATTTCCTTTGGCTATTGGTGGTCATCGTAGCTGTTTTTCTCGATCCCAATGTTTTGGAATGGGTTCCCGCCATCCATTATGATGGAATGAAATTTTCATTTATCCGGGAAATAATCATGCTTTCGGCAGCCTATGGTTCATTTAAGTTTGCAGACAACAAAGCGCTGAAGGGCAATGAGTTTAATTTTGAACCCATTAAGGAAGTGGCCTTCATTTTTATTGGGATTTTTGGAACCATGATGCCCGCTTTGGAACTTGTTGGTGAATTTGCCAAATCCGAAGAAGGGGCCGCACTGATCACTTATAACAGCCTATATTGGGGAACGGGATTATTATCCGGCTTTTTAGACAACGCCCCTACCTATCTTAATTTTCTGGCTGCAGCCATGGCCTCCCAAAATGCAGACATCAACATCATTCAGCAGGTCAGGGATTTTGCTATGAATAATTACCAGGATTCCTCTTTTGAACTGATGGCCATCTCTATATCTTCTGTGTTTTTTGGTGCCATGACCTATATAGGCAATGGTCCCAATTTTATGGTGAAATCCATTGCCGAACAGAGCGGAATCAAGATGCCTTCATTTTTTGGCTATGTTCTAAGGTTTTCGATTCCCATATTGCTGCCTATCCTCTTTATTGTTTGGCTGGTTTTTTTCGCCTTTGCCGGATAAAGAACGGAGGGTTAATAGCATGGAACCTCGACTTATCCCAAGTAAAAAATCGAACAGCTAATGGATTTTGAAGAAAGAAACACCTGGTAATCGCTGCACGGGGGTAAAAATCATGGTTTTGTGCCAACCTCGGCTTTTAATTCCATTCGGTTTTCAGGTAAAAACCAAACCTTTTGCCTCCCTTTCAGACTATAACTTTTGATTTTGTCCAGTTGCTTACCCATAATTATCCTACCTGTCACCTCGGAATTGTAAAATAAATTATTCTTGACGGATAAAATTTTTAAACTGAAAACTTTACCTCTTTTTTTTACAATCTGAATTTCCTTTATGTTTGCATCCTCTCCCTGTTTCAGGCTGTGAATCAATAAACTGTCGCTTTCCTGGGTATGGTATGCGCTGGCCAGGGCCGCTTTATTAATATCAGCCTGAAAAAAAACGTCCAATTCTTTTCTCCATTCCTCTTCCGAAGGGGAAAATTCCACGCTTTCCTGTTCCTCATTTATGGAAATTACTTTTTTTACAGGTACCCCGGTCAGTTCCCTGATTTCTTTTTCCAGGAATTCCGTGGTTGAAAAATAAGCATCAATTTGTGTGGGGTTGGCATAGGGCAGTTTTTTTTCTTCTTTACAGGAAAATAAAAAAATGACATATACTGCCAGAAAATATACCCACAAAAACCGTTCTCCCATATTTTTTTTTTCAATTCTTCAAAAGAACCTCACCTGTCATTTCATCTGGAATACCCAGGCCCATCAGGGTAAGGATGGTGGGTGCCAAATCACCTAGTTTTCCATCTTTCACTTCTAACCGCTCCTTGTCCACCATGATGCAGGGAACCAGATTGGTTGTATGTGCGGTATTCGGTGATCCGTCTTCATTGATCATACAATCGCTGTTACCATGATCAGCAATGACAATGACCGTATAATCGTTTTCCAAAGCCGTCTGGATGACTGATTCAGCACATTTGTCCACTGCTTCGCAGGCCTTAACAGCAGCATCAAATACCCCGGTATGACCTACCATATCCGCGTTGGCAAAGTTTAAACATATAAAATCAGCGGACTTTTTCACAAGTTCCTGATTGATTTTTTTTGCTATTTCAAAAGCACTCATTTCCGGTTGCAGGTCATAGGTGGCCACTTTGGGAGAATTACAAAGTATCCTGCTTTCCCCTTCAAATGCATTTTCCTGTCCTCCTGAGAAGAAAAATGTCACGTGGGGATATTTTTCTGTTTCAGCAATCCTAATCTGCTTTTTCCCATTCCTTTCCAGAATTTCTCCGAGGGTGTTCCGAAGGTTATCCTTTTCAAACACCACCGGAATTCCTTTGAAGGTCTCATCATACTGGGTAAGGGTCACATAATTGAGCTCCAATTTTTTCATATTATAATCAGGAATGTCTTTTTGAGACAATACCTGGGTGATTTCCCTTCCACGATCCGTCCTGAAATTAAAGCATATCACCGTATCCCCATCCTCAATGGTAGCCAGCGGCTTGCCTTCTTTATCAACTTGAATAATGGGTCTGATAAATTCATCCGTAACCCCGTTGGCGTAGGATTTTCTAATCGCGGAAAGCATATCCTTAGATTTTTCACCTTCTCCCTTCACCATGGCATCGTAAGCCAATTTAACCCGCTCCCATCGCTTATCCCGATCCATGGCATAATACCTGCCGATGATGGAAGCTATTCTTCCCGTGGAGTTGGCAAGGTGATTTTTAAGGTCTTCCAGAAACCTTAGGCCACTTCTTGGATCTGTATCCCTTCCATCTGTAAAGGCATGGATAAATACATCTGTCATCCCATTGGCCTTGGCGGCATCACATAACCCCTTCAAATGACTTATATGGGCATGGACTCCCCCATCAGATACCAGTCCTAATAGATGGACTTTTTTTCTGCTTTCCTTGGCCTCAACAAAGGCCTTTTTTAGTACGGGATGGTCCTTTAACTGTCCTTCCTCCACCGCCTCATTAATTTTTACAAGATCCTGGTAGACCACTCTACCAGCTCCGATGTTCATATGACCCACTTCAGAATTTCCCATTTGGCCAACAGGTAATCCTACGGCTAATCCCGATGCATCCAATTTGGAGAAAGGGTATTTTTTATATAAACTATCGACAAATGGTGTATTGGCTTTGTCAATAGCAGAAACTTCTGGATTTGGTGCAAATCCCCAACCATCCAAAATCATCAATAAAACTTTTTTGTTCATGCTATTATTCTATTGGTTACTTTTCAAAAATTAAACCTTCTATCCCCTCAGAACGGCTTGGTTTCGGTATAAGATCTTAATGAATTACCGCCCCTTTTATGCCCTGCAAATATAAGATAATAATATTTAGGCCCGGCAAATTAACAAATATTCTGCTTGAGATGAAAAAATGCTTTCTTTGAAAATTGGCCATGGTTTTCAATAGGATAAAAATTATTTTTGGCCTGAATTTTGATGCAATCGTGACATGCTTAAGCCGATTACCCGATTTCTGTTTACCCTTGTATTATTTTTCTTGTCCATTCTTGTGGTTAAGTCCCAGGAAATCAAAGAAGATTATGGCATTGCTGTGGCTTTAGAAGAAGGTTCCAGCAAAGCCATTTCCAACTATTTTGATGAAATGGTAGAAATAAGCCTGGGAAATAACAAGAGGGATTTTTCAAAAAACCAGGCGGAGGTGGTCTTACGGGATTTTTTCGATGATTACGAGGCCAAAGGTTTTGAATGGAGGCATCAGCACCAATCCAATGAAAACTTCATTTACCTGATAGGAATATATCAGTCCATCAACGATGTTTTTAGAGTACTGATTAAAGGTAAAAAATCCCAAAACGAACAGTTTATTATCTACAGTCTGGATTTTTTAAAGGAATGAATAAATTCATTCCTTTCAGGATAAATTTCTTATTTTTACCTTGAATTATGATCGACTATATTACTGAAGCCCGGCTATCCGAATTCCTCAAAACCGCATTTGCGGAGGATGTAGGAGAAGGAGACCATTCTACTCTGGCCTCTGTTCCCACTGGCAAAACCGGAAAAGCAAGCCTTTTGATTAAGGAAGAAGGAATCATCGCCGGACTTGAATTCTCAAAAATGATTTTCCATCATTTTGATAAAGATCTGCAAATTGATTTTTTTATGGAGGATGGGCAGGAAGTAAAAAAAGGTGATATTGGTTTTACTGTCTCCGGAAGAGCGGCATCGATACTTACTACTGAAAGATTGGTATTAAACTGTTTGCAAAGAATGAGTGGCATTGCCACCCAAACCCATCGGCTAAACAAAATCATTCAACATACCCAAGCCAAATTATTGGATACCAGGAAAACAACACCCAATTTCAGAATGCTGGAAAAATGGGCCGTATTCATAGGAGGAGGGAAAAACCACCGTTACGCACTTTATGATATGATTATGCTAAAAGACAATCATATTGATTTTGCCGGAGGAATTTCAAAGGCGATTTCTTCGACACTTTCCTATTTAAAAATCCATCAACTCAGTTTAAAAATAGAAATCGAAACACGGAATCTGGAGGAAGTAAAAGAAGTGCTTTCTGTGGGAGGGGTCGATATCATCATGCTGGACAATATGGATGAGTCCACTTTGAAAAAAGCGGTGAAAATGATTGGTGGGAGGTTTGAAACCGAAGCCTCTGGCGGAATCGATGAATATTCTATCAAAAAGGTGGCCGAATGTGGTGTAGACTATATTTCGGTAGGTGCTTTGACCCATCATGTTAAAAGTATGGATATCAGTCTGAAGGCCTTAAAACATCATCAGCAAATTGAAGCTTGACCAGATTGGCATAAAAACCGCCTTTAGTGGCTGATAATGATTCGTGGTTGCCTTCTTCTACAATCCTACCTTCTTTAAGCACAAAAATACGATCGACTTTTCTGATAGTAGATAGCCTGTGGGCAATGATGATGGTGGTCCGGTTTTTCATTAGTTCATCCAGCGCTTCCTGTACCAGGGCTTCAGATTCAGCATCCAAAGAAGAAGTGGCTTCATCCAAAACCAGAATGGCAGGATCCTTCAAGATGGCTCTTGCAATTGCTATTCTTTGTCTTTGCCCGCCCGATAATTTGATTCCTCGTTCTCCCACCATGGTTTCCAATTTTTCGGGAAAGCTTTCGATAAACTGCCAGGCATTTGCCTTTTTAGCAGCCCCTATGATTTCGCTTTCAGATGCATCCGGCTTTGCATAAAGGATGTTTTCTCTGATGCTCCCACCAAACAATAAAACTTCCTGTGGAACAATGCCTATATTGGAACGCAGTGCCATGGGATCCCATTTGTCGATGTTTGTTCCATCTATGGATAGGTTGCCTTTACTTACCTTATAAAATTTCATTAACAATTGAACAATGGTAGATTTTCCGGCGCCGCTATGTCCTGCCAAAGCCACTTTTTCGCCCGGTTCAATGGAAAAATCAATTCCGTCCAACACTTTGAATTCCGATCTGGTGGGATAATGGAAGGTGACCTCATCAAAAACAATTTGTCCATTTACCCGCCCTGTTCCCCTATGGGCCAGTTGGGCTTCCGGTTCTTCATCCAGGATCTCTAATACCCTTTCAGAAGAACCTATGGCTTTTTGTACTTGTCCATAAATATCTCCCAAACCTGCAATAGAGCCTCCAATAAAGGTGGTATACAATACGAAAGACACCAAATCCCCAACACTCATTTCTCCGGCGCTTACCAAACTGGCCCCATACCAAATAACCGCTACAATCCCCCCAAACAATGCAAAAATAATAAAAGAAATAAAAGCACCCCGGAAACCTGCCGCTTTCAACGCCACTGCCACCACCTTATCCAGCCTTCCCCGATAGCGCCTGGATTCATAAGCTTCCCCTGTAAATGATTTTACCGTGGCAATGGATTGTAATGTTTCTTCTACCACCACATTGGCTGCCGCCAATTCATCCTGTGTTATTTTGGATAATTTCCGGATAAACCTGCCAAACACCATGGCGATGACCACCAATACCGGAATGGTGGCCAGCATAAATACGGTAAGTTTCGGCGTGGTAAAGAAAAGAAAAACTATTCCGGCCAAGAGGGTAATGATTTGCCTCAACAATTCTGCCAGCGTAATGGAAAAAGTGTCCTGCAAAAGGGTAACGTCCGAAGTGATTCTGCTGACCAGTTCTCCCGTTCTCCTCTTATCATAAAAAGACATGGGCAATCTTATCATCCTTTCGTATAGTGCGGATCTTATATCCCTCATGGCCTTTTCACTCACCTGGGCAAAAAGCCAAACCCTAAAAAAGGAGAATACACTTTGCACCAATAGGATCCCTAAAAGGATATAGGCAATGGTGTTGATATCATTTATGATCCAATTCTCCCCAGAGGCAGCATCGATGAGTTTTCCGGCTACATAGGGAAAGGTCAACAGCATAAGGCTGGAAAACAATAAAAATACCATCCCAAAGATAAAAGGACCTTTATAAGGCATAGCAAACCTGAATATTCCACCCAATTTATCCAGGTTTTTTTTATTCAATTTTCGCTTCTCACTATCGTCGATGGGCAGACCCCTTGATTTAGCCATGTTTTTTTTTAAATAACTCTCTCCTAACCGGGCAATTATTCACGGTTATTATTTTCTTTTTTTGAAAATTCCGGCCATCCTTTTGAAAAACAGTTTTTCTTTTTCCCAGAAAAAAGAAAACTGCCCAAAAAGAAAACCATACAGCAACAGGAATAGCTGGTAAAGTGGCAAAATCAACAACAAATAAAGTACGGTTTTCCAAAAACCGCCCCTTTCCATCTCAATACCCAACAAATCAAAAATAGGTTTCTTGATAAATAATATGGTAAAACCGGTACAGGCGAATACGACCAAAATCAAAACCACCTGCCAAAGGCTTTTGAGTTTCCATTTGGCCCGCAACTTTTCCAGGAAATTGGGTTGCTTTTCTTTTGGTCCTTCCATTTTTTTTAATGACTATTCAAAATCGAACAATCCATTATTGAGGCTCTGCAAGGCTTCTTTTTTATCCCTTGCATCTACCAAAACAGATACATTGTGCCTGCTTCCACCATAAGAAACCATCCTCAGGGGAAAGTTTTCCAGATGTTGCATGATTTTATTCAATACCCCTTTTTGTTCCATAATGGCATTACCTACGATACAGATAATCGTAAGATCTTGATCCACTTCCACCTTTCCCAATTTTTGAAGCTCGTTGGTTATCTCCTTCAGATGGGAAACATCATCCAAAGTAAGGGATATGGCCACCTCAGAAGTGGTAATCATATCAATGGATGTTTTATATTTTTCGAAAATTTCAAATACTTTCCTTAAAAACCCATAGGCCAACAGCATTCTGCTGGATTTGATTTTTATCGCCGTAATCCCATCTTTTGCCGCAACGGCTTTTATACCGTTAGTTTGCTGTAACCCTGTAATAGTGGTTCCCGGGGCTTCCGGGGCCATGGTATTAAGTAATTTGACCGGAACATTGTTCAGTTGCGCCGGCCAAATGGAAGCGGGGTGCAAGATTTTGGCTCCAAAATAAGCCAGTTCTGCCGCCTCATCAAATGATAATTGGGCGATTGGCTTGGTTTTATCCACTATTCTTGGATCATTATTATGCATCCCGTCAATATCGGTCCAAATTTCCACCACCGAAGCAGAAACGGCTGCTCCTAATAAGGAGGCAGTATAATCACTCCCACCCCTTTTTAAATTGTCAACTTCATTTCGGTGGTTCTTGCAAATATATCCCTGTGTAATAAAAATGGTATCTGCCGGGTATCTGGAAAGAATTGATTCCAACTTTTCCCTGATTTTACTAAGTTCTGGTTCATCATTT
The DNA here is from genome assembly GCA_040905205.1 of Cyclobacteriaceae bacterium. Classification (GTDB taxonomy): domain Bacteria; phylum Bacteroidota; class Bacteroidia; order Cytophagales; family Cyclobacteriaceae; genus Cyclobacterium. The sequence goes on along the minus strand of JBBDSB010000451.1, from coordinate 32,510 downwards.
TCATCTATGCTCATAAACTCAAGGGCCGGTAAAAATACAGCAGCGAGCTCAAGTTCCTCTAAAAGGGTATAGAAAAGTTTGGTGGAGAGTAGTTCTCCCTGGGCGAGAATGTCTTTATTAATGGCTTCATTAAAAGAAATTCTGAGAATGATATTCAAAAATTCAAAATGTTCTTTGATGATTTGAGTAGCCTTGGATCTTCCTGCTTTGGTACCCAGGAGCTCAAGCTGAAAATTATGATAATGGTCATGAAGTGCATCAATTTTTTGCTTGGCCAGTTCTTTTTTACCTACAGCCAAAGCATCCCCAATACTTACTAATATATTAGTCGTTCCTGCCAAAGCAGATAAAACCACAATTTTCTTTTCATCTCCTATGGATATAAGGTCCTTTACCTGTTGCATCCTTTCCGGCCTTCCTACAGAGGTCCCTCCAAATTTCATGATTTTCATCTGTTTATATTTTTTTTCAGCGGTGAGATGCCTGCCTGGTCGGCAGACAGGTGCTTGATAATCATCCCTCTGTGTGTCACTGGCGTCATACTCGATTTCATGCTTGCTTAAATTAATATTAGAAAATAACCCTGGGTATTGATATCAAAATCCCAACATTTTTATTGCTGTAATAGCGGCTTCATCTCCTTTATTTCCATGTTTACCCCCCGCTCGGTCTAAGGCCTGCTGTTGATTATCAGGTGTCAAAACCCCAAAAATCACTGGTTTATCATATTTTAAACCTACCTCGGTGATACCTTGAGCCACTGCATTACAGATAAATTCAAAATGGCGGGTTTCTCCCTGAATGACACAACCAAGACAGATCACCGCATCTATTTCCTTTATTTTGGCCAGCCATTGGGCCGCCAGAGGAAGTTCAAAAGATCCGGGTACATTTTTTCTGAAAATATTTTCCTTTTGAGCCCCGTATTTTAATAAAGTTTCCAAAGCCCCTCCAAATAATGAGGTAGTTATTTCATCATTCCATTCTGACACTACGATACCAAACTTTTTATTTTTGATGTCCTTGATATTATCTTTTGTGTGCGTACTTAAGTTTTTTAAGGATGTAGCCATATAGTAGATAGGTAATAAAAAAAGAGTAAAACCCTGCTGGCCTTACTCTCCTTATTAATTTTCGAGACACATATTAATTGGAAGCCAGACCCTCTAAACGTGCCTTTTGCTTTCGGGCTTCGGTGTATTCATAAGCGTCAAAATATTCTGATTCAATTTCTTCATAAGTTTCAATGGCATTTTCAAGATCCCCAGCCTCCTCATAGGCAAGGGCCAATTTCATCAGGTATTTTGGGGTGAAGTATTCATTCCTATTATAATCCGCCGCCTTTTTATAATAATTGATGGCCTCATCCATATCTCCCAGCTCTAAATAGGCATCTCCTGTAAGAGAATAGGCATGTCCTTGTATAAAGTAATCCGATGAAGAAAATTCATCTAAATGATCTATGGCAGATTGAAACTCCCCCTGAGACAAGTAAATGGACCCAACATAAAAGTGCGCAATGTTTGCAGCATCTGTGCCTCCATAGTTATCGATAATTTCAAGAAATCCGGGTTGCACACCATCTCCCTCCAAGGCAAATTCCACGCTGTCCTGTTCGAAATAATAAACAGCCTGAAACATTTCACCTTGTGCTTTTTTATTTTGATTGGCTTTATGGATTTGAAAAAAAAGAATTCCTGCAATCACCGCAATAACCACGCCTATGGCTCCTGCCACGATTTTGGTGTTCTCTTTTAAAAACAGTTCCCCCCTTCCCAATCGAGTAGCTATCGCATCTGGGTTTTCCAAAAGCTCATTCGGTTTTTCAGGTGCTGCTTTTCCCTTTCTGGTTTTTTGCTTCGCCATCATTTTAAATTTTGAGTGGCAAATATAGATGATGTTTTCATGAATAACAAAAGTATTCTATGCTGTCCTTGTTTAAATTAATAGCCAGGATCTCAAACTCCTGGTATATACAGCCATGAACATCTCCCCTCAGGAATAAAGGCAATGGCTCCATTATTGAAAATTCGCAAGGGTTTTTGAGGGTATAAATACCCTCAAAGGCCGGAATAATTAATGTGTTGACATGATCAGAAAAAAACAAGGGCCATTCGATAGGATATCAAATGGCCCTGAAATTCAATTGGGATTTTATTTATTCCATAACAAAAGGATAATCATCCTCTGCATAAACATCCTTAAAAGCATCTTCTCCATCAGGCCATGGAGACTCCTCAGCAAATTTCACGGCATCGGCAACCTTCTTTTTTACATCGGCTTCAATTTTTTTGAGCGCGTCCTCACTCAGGATTTTATTTTCCAAAATGGTCTTTCGGACTTGTTCAATCGGGTCTCTCAACTTGTACTCCTCCACCTCTTCCTTGGTCCTGTACTTTTGGGGATCGGACATGGAGTGGCCTTTGTACCGATAAGTCCTGAATTCCAATAAAGTGGGACCCTCACCTTTTCTTGCCCTTTCAGCAGCTTCTTTTACGGCCTCATGCACCTCTTCCACATTCATGGCATCCACGGGGAATGAAGGCATATCATAGGCTTCACCCAAGGTGTAAAGTTCGGCCACGTTGGAAGATCTTTTTACAGAGGTCCCCATGGCATAGCCGTTGTTTTCTATCACAAAAATCACAGGTGTGCTGTATAACATGGCCAGGTTAAGGGCTTCATGAAAAGCACCCTGCCTTACTGCCCCATCACCCAAATAACAGATGCAAAGGTTTTTGGTGCCCTTGTATTTCTCTGCAAATCCAATACCCAAGCCCATTGGGATCTGAGCACCTACTATGGCATGGCCACCGGCAAAATTCTTGGATTTGTCAAAAATATGCATGGATCCCCCTTTTCCCTTGGTTGTTCCTGTCTTTTTACCAAATAGTTCTGCCATTACAGCCCCAGGGTCGGTACCCAAACCCAAGGGGGTGGCATGGCAACGATAAGCTGTTATCCATTTATCATCTTTCTCCAGTGCAGTAATGGCCCCGGATGCGCAGGCTTCCTGCCCTATATAGAGGTGACAAAAACCCCTTATTTTTTGTTGCCCATATAATTGGCCGGCTTTTTCTTCAAACCTCCGCATGAGCAGCATGCTTTCAAACCAATAGGTATACGTTTCTTTGGAATATTTTACTTTTGATTTGGTAGTACTTGTGGTCTTTTTTGCCATATCGTAATCTATAAAATATGCTAACTTTGGGGTCAAATATAATGAAATCAAAATAATTTTGCGGCCTTTTGTGAAAATACTGACCAACATCTCTGAATAATCCATGTACCTCAAGAACTTAGCTCTTATTCAATTCAAAAACTATCAACATGCGAAGCTGGCCTTTTCTGATGAGGTCAATTGTTTTTTTGGAGAAAACGGGGCCGGTAAAACCAACCTCCTGGATGCCATTCATTATATCTGCCTTACCAAAAGTGCCTTCAACTCCGTGGACCTATTACAAATAAAACATGATCATCATTTTTTTACCTTAAAAGCAGAGGTCGGGGTTCAAGGAAAATCCCTGAATGTAAATTGTGTCTTTGAAGCAGGTAAAAAAAAGCGCATGGAAATCAACGGTAAATGGTATGGTAAACTCAGTGATCATATTGGTTTATTGCCCATCGTCATGATTGCTCCTGACGACACGGTGATCATCACTGGGGGAAGCGAGGATAGACGCAAGTTTTTTGATAACATGATGTGCCAAACCGATAAGACCTATTTGCAACAGCTTATCCGCTACCAACATTTTCTCAAACAAAGGAATGCATTACTGAAACATTTTGCCGAAGGTAAAGGCGTGGACAAAAAACAATTGGAACCCTACAACCGGGAATTGATAAATTTATCAAGATCAATTTTTATATCAAGAGACACTTTCACCAAAAATTTCCGGCCCCTTTTCAAAAGCCATTATGAAGCCCTCTCCGGGGCCAAAGAAAAGGTTTCAATCCAATATAAAAGTGATGTGCAAAGCCCTGAATTTGAAAGGGAATTTACTTTTTCCCTGGAAAAGGACTTGCAAAACAAAAGGACGGGAAAAGGAATCCATAAAGATGACTTTTTGTTTGATCTTGAAGGACATCCATTAAAAAAATATGGTTCACAGGGGCAAAAAAAATCCTATCTCATCAGTCTTAAATTAGCGCAATTTTTTATTTTCAAAGAAATAAAACAAACCAAACCGGTTTTACTTTTAGATGATATTTTTGATAAATTAGATGAATCAAGGATCGGGCATTTAATGAAAAGCGTATCAAAAAAGGAGTTTGGTCAGATATTTATTACAGATGCGAGACCCGAAAGATCCAGGAAAATTTTATCAAACATCCATGCCCATACTTCCTTTTTTATGATAGCAAACGGCGGCATTCAAAGTGAATGAAACCTTCTTACTCAATACCTTCTCCTTTTTAAGATCTGTCCGTCCAGAGAAAATTTACCGGGGCCTATTAGGAACAGGACAACAAAAACCACTAAATACATTAATGGAAGTTCTTGTTTGGTAAATGGGTCATCCACACGCACGATAAATGCTATTACAGCCATATTGATCATCAAAGGCACCAAAAAAACCCTGCTCATAAACCCCAAAATTAAAAAGATGGCACAAAAAAATTCTGCGAATATCACCAACTGAAGGGATACGGCTGAACCTAATCCTATTGGATCTGCAAAGTTATTTAACCGTTCACTGAAATTGGTGATCTTGGCCCAGCCATGTGTCAATAGCATGACGGCTGCTCCTACCCTGAGCAACAATAAAGCCAAATCAGAAGCAAAGGGATAATGGGAGAAAACAATTTTTTTCATACGTTAATTGGGGTTTACATCCAATAAATTTATGCATTTAAATGAAAAAATAAAATCTGCCACCATAAGAGTTGTCCATTCCCTGATCCACTCACATAAAATATTTAAATTTAAATATTTCACCATAATTTTGAAGGATATACGCCCTGGGCATGCAATTTCCTTAATGCCTCCATTACATGGGGCCTGTCATCCGCGTAAGTTACCCCGAACCAGACATCTCCTCCTTTCAGTATTTTGATTTTTCCCCGATTTTCCTGAATCAATGCATTGGCCACCTTGGGAATATAAAATTCCGATTTAATATTTTCTTTATTTTCCACAAGAAATTCCTGCCATAGCCTTTCGGTATGTTGAAAAACAGAGGGATGAAATCCCCAACAATTCATGGAAACAGGGTTATCAGGGTGAATTTCTAACTGCTCATCGCCCTGTTCATGCAAAATCCTGCCATTTTTATAGGAAATCGCCGTTCTTTCTACCATACCAGTCAAATATCCTTCTTCGGAAGAGGTGCACACCCCTCTGCTTACGGATCCGAATTTTGACAACACATCTTTTATGGCATATCCAACCATACAATGGAAATCGGGCTGAACGGATTGGGACAAAAATTCTCCGAGATTTTTAAATGCCTCCGCACCATAGAAATCGTCGGCATTGATTACGGCAAATGGCTCTTCTATAACCTCATGGGCACATAGTAGCGCATGTGCAGTACCATAGGGTTTTTTCCTATCTGCATTTTGAAATTCAGGAGGAACCTTGTTGTCAAGACTTTGTACAACGAATTCAATCTTTACCTTATCTCCGAATTTTTCAATAAAAATAGACTTGGCAACTTCAAGGATTTCCTTCCTGACAATAAAAACCACTTTTTCAAATCCAAATCTTATCGCATCGAATACAGAGTATTCCAAAATAGTTTCCTGATTGGGGCCAAAACCATCAATCTGCTTATCCCCTCCATATCGGCTCCCAATTCCGGCCGCTAAAATCAAAAGTGTTGGTTTTTTCATGTTTAAAATTTATTGATGTAAATATTTCCTAAAATTCATCAGGAATTTTATACTGATATTAATTACCTCCGAATTTCTCTGAACCAGGCAAAACACCTGAAAAATTTAATCGGTTTGTAAAATATGCGATTCGTTCACAAAGTTAATTTTTTTATCTAATCATGGTCAAATTACCAATGGTTTTTAGGATAATC
>JBBDSB010000451.1:0-26381 GCA_040905205.1 Cyclobacteriaceae bacterium | reverse complement strand
TTTTTAAGAATCATATTATTAATAAAACATTAACTCTGTTGACAAAATGAAAAAAATTGAAGCTTTAATTAGAACTTCTAAATTCGATGAAATACATAAATGCCTAACCGGATTAGGGGTGAAATTTCTGACATTTTATGAAGTTAAAGGAATGGGATTACAGCATGCCAAAACACAAACCTATAGAGGCGTGGCCTATGAACCTACTTTCATCCCAAGGACCAAACTGGAAATCGTTATTCAGGATGAATTGGAAGACCCTGTAATTGATTGCATACTCAAGGAGGGCAGGACAGGGCAAATTGGAGACGGGAAAATTTTTGTCTACGAAGTCGGAAAAGCTTTTCGTATCCGAAACGACGATACAGGAGAAGATGCCCTATAAAATCTTTTCTTTGAACTATCAACTAATAATTGACTCCAACTTATAAAAACAGATAAATAATATGAACCAGGAAATATTTACTATAAATAACTTATGGATGATGGTGGCCACTATCTTGGTCTTTATCATGCATTTAGGTTTTGCAGCCTTGGAAGCAGGACTGACAAGGGCAAAAAATACCGTCAATATCCTTTTTAAAAATACAATAATTCCACCATTGGGATTGATCACCTATGCTTTCATCGGTTTTAACCTTATGTATCCCGGAGATGCATTCGAGGGCGGTTTTTTCGGTTTGAGTGGTTTGGGATTAAGTTTACCAGAGGGCTGGGATACTTCCAATTATAATGAAGGGTACACCTTTTTTACAGATTTTATTTTTCAGGCCATGTTTGCTGCTACCGCAGCCACCATTGTTTCCGGGGCTGTGGCAGAGAGAATTAAATTGGGGCCATTCCTTTTCTTTTCTTTATTATATGTAGGAATTTGTTATCCCATAGTGGGGATGTGGAAATGGGGAGGTGGCTTCCTGAACACCCTTTCCACGCCATTTTACGATTTTGCCGGCTCCACGATCGTGCATTCCGTAGGAGGATGGGGAGCAGTCATAGGGGCTTATCTTTTGGGCCCCAGGATCGGTAAATTTAAGGAGGGTATCACCAATGCTATACCAGGCCATAATCTTCCATTGGCTACCTTTGGTGTGTTTTTGCTTTGGTTTGGCTGGTTTGGTTTCAATGGAGGCTCTGTATTGACTGCTGCTCCCGGCACCGTTTCTTTGGTATTCGTTACCACCGCTCTGGCAGGTGCAGCAGGCGCTTTCGGAGCACTGTTGGCCTCATATCTGAAATTCAAAGCCTATGATATTACCATGGTTCTCAATGGTATTTTGGCGGGTTTGGTCAGCATCACGGCGGGAGCGGACCTTATGGCCCCATGGGAGGCTGTACTAATAGGTTTTATAGGAGGTACATTGGTGGTCTTCGGCGTAGTCTTCTTTGACAAAATCAAAATAGATGACCCTGTTGGTGCCATTTCTGTTCATTTGGTTTGTGGCATTTGGGGTACCCTTGCCGTAGGCCTATTCGGAAACCTTGCCGGGGGAGGGCAAATTCTATCGCAACTGATTGGAATTGTGGCGATAGGAGCATTTTGTGTGATTTTCAGCTTTATTGTATTCTTTGTTCTAAAGAAAACGGTGGGAATCAGGGTAGACGAAAATGAAGAAGTGGAAGGATTGGACATCAATGAACACGGGATGAACGCCTATCCTGACTTTGCTACCAAAGAATGATTTGTTTTTTTTATTCATCAATCATATAAAAAAGAGGTGTACCATTTCCACCTCTTTTTTATATTAAAGCCCTATTTCTTTTCTTTTTTCATCGGATTTGGTCCAGAGGAAGTGCCCCTTGCCGGCATATTTTGCTTGAACAGCTCAAATTTTGAGGGAGAAAATTGCCTTGGCCAATAGTTATTGGACTCATCGATATCTGCTGTTTCTCTTAATGGATCAAGCACAATTTGTTTTACCTCTTTTTCTTTGGCAAATACCTTGGTCACTTCATATTCGTCCAGCCTCCAGATTTGCGCGGGCAATCTCTCTATCTCAGATGTACCATCTGTATAATGGAATTCAAGAATTAGCGGCATAACAAGGCCCCCAAGGTTCTGAAATTTTACTTGGTAAAAATTTAGCCCGCTTTCCAGCATGGATCTTTCTTCATTGCTGAGGCTATTGATATAATCCTCGTAGGCCTTTACATCTTCCGGCCCCACTTTAAACCGATCAAAACTGTTATAGAAATCCCTGGTTTGGGGATCACTTTCAATAACGGTAGTTTTCATATCTACCTTATTTCTTGTTTTGCTTAAATAAGTTTCTTCGCGGTCATAAACCTTTTTCTCCTCCTCTTTCACAGCTGAAGGTTCACGTGAATCGATTTTGTACCAGTTGACCTGTTCAATAGCGATGTCAACGGGTTCTGTACCATAAAACCAACCTCTCCAAAACCAATCCAGGTCCACGGCAGAGGCATCTTCCATCGTTCTGAAAAAGTCCGCAGGAGTGGGGTGTTTGAATTTCCAGCGCTGGGCATATCTTTTAAATGCAAAGTCAAACAATTCCCTACCCATCACTGTCTCCCTCAGAATATTCAATGCGGTGGCCGGTTTGGCATAAGCATTGGGTCCAAACTGAATGATGTTTTCTGAATTGGTCATGATAGGCTCCAATAAATGTTTTTCACTCCTCATATAAGGTGCGATTTTGTGAGCAGGGCCCCTGCGGGAAGGATAGTCACGTTCCCATTCCTGTTCAGCCAGAAATTGAAGGAAAGTATTCAATCCTTCATCCATCCAGGTCCACTGCCTTTCATCGGAATTGACAATCATCGGGAAAAAATTATGACCCACCTCATGAATGATTACCGATATCATCCCATATTTAATGGCGGCTGAATAGGTTCCGTCCGTGTCAGGTCTACCATAATTAAAGCAGATCATGGGATATTCCATGCCGTTGGAAGCTTCCACAGAAATGGCCACAGGGTAGGGATATTCAAATGTCCTGGAGGAGTAAGATTTTAGCGTGTGCGCCACCACTTTGGTAGAATACTGACCCCATAGGGGATTGGCTTCTTTGGCATAATAGGACATGGCCATTACATCTTTTTCTCCCACCTTTACGACCATGGCATCCCAAATGAATTTTCGGGAGGATGTCCAGGCAAAATCCCTGACATTTTCAGCATGGAAAATCCATAATTTGTTGTCAGTTGCTTTACCTTTCTCAAGTTTTTCCGCTTCGGATTGAGACCGGATGACCACAGGTTCATCATAACTACCCTTGGCCTGGTTCCATCTTTCCATTTCCGATTCACTCAAAACCTCTTCCGGGTTCTGTAAAACACCAGTCGCACCAACCATGTGATCTGAGGGGACCGAAATTTTTACCTTATAATCACCAAACACCAAAGCAAACTCTCCCCTACCCACAAATTGCTTGTTTTGCCATCCTTCAAAATCAGAATATACTGCCATCCTGGGAAACCATTCGGCCATGGTATAAAGGTAATTGCCGTCTTCCTCGAACTTCTCATAACCAGGTCTCCCCCCAATAAAGCTGACCCTGTCATGGATATTAAAACTCCAATCGATGCTAAATTCAAATGCTTCTCCCGGCAACAGGGGAGATTCCAGGTCCATGCGCATCATCGTTTGATTAATAGTGACAGGAACGTCTTTCCCCGATTTATCCATTACAGAGAAAATTTTCAGGCCCAGGTCCATATCGTGCCATAATATTCCCTGTAATTGCCCTAACCCCATCTTTGGACCAATGCTATTGTGAGCCATTTTAGGAGTTTCAGAGTCTTTACTTCTTTCGTTTTGATCTAACTGGACCCACAGGTAATCCAAAGCATCCGGGGAATTATTATGATAAATAACACTTTCTGTGCCTTTAATGGATTGGTTTTCATCATCGAGGGAAACCTCAATTTCATAATCGGCCTTTTGCTGCCAATATTGGTGTCCTGGGGCTCCAGAAGCGGTTCTATACACATTAGGTGAACGCAATTCGGGCCCTAACTGCTCAAATCTTTCCCCATGTCGCTGTTTATCTCCCTGTGACCTTACCGGCAGATAACCTGAAAGTAAAAAGATGATTATCAATAATTTATTTTTCATTATCCATGTAATTTAAATTTAGGGCTGAAATCAAACCCACGAGGTGGAATTTTACTTTAATTTCTAAATTAAACCTTTAAAATTAACCATAGTTCTTGTTTTATGATACTTTTCACCAATATTTATTATCAATCATCATCATAATAGACATACCCAAAATCAAAGCGGAAACTACCAACACCCATTCCTTTCGGCTGAGTCTAAATATTCCTACAATCAAGGAAGATACAATTAAAAACAACAATACAATCACCAGCTGGCCCACCTCTAAACCAAGGTTAAAGGCCAATAAGGGTTGAAAAATCTGGCTTTCTTTTCCCAAAAGGGATCTTAGGTAATTTGAAAAACCCAAACCATGGATCAGACCAAAAAAGAGGGCAAATAAATAATTGAGCGATACGCCCCTGCCACTGTAAGAGCGGGGCTTTAGGATATTGATAAAGGCAGTAATGGCTATAGTGACGGGAATGAGGAATTCCACCAGTTGGGTATTCACATTCACCAGCTTAAGGGTAGCCAAAGCGAGCGTTAAGGAATGCCCTATGGTAAAGGCGGTTACCAACACTATGATTTTTCTCCAGTCTCTTAATAGATAAATAACTGAAAGTGCCATGATGAAAAGAACATGGTCAAAGCCATTTAAATCTAAAATATGCTGGATGCCCAGGTTAAAATACAGCTGAAATTGATTCATTCAATAGATAATTTGAAATGCTTCTGTTTTGAAAATTTTGTTGTAATATTAATGCATATTTTACAGATAATATAAAAAAAGCAACTCTAAATGACATCCGCTTATTGCTTTACAATTTCTTGGTTTCTGTGGCTGGCAGCCCATCCATTCTATATCAGTCTTACCGATATGGTATATAACCCTGACAATGAAAGGGTAGAAATCGCTCAGAAAATCTTTTGGGATGACCTGGAGGTGGCACTTTCCCATACCAACGGATCTCCTGTTGATTTTTTGAATCCCACTGATCCGGCCCAACTGGAAAAACTGATTGAAACTTACCTGCTGCAAAAGAACCAACTCACGATAAACGGAAGGAAAATAAAATTGGAATATTTAGGTCATGAAATTGAGGAAGATGCCGCCTGGTTTTATATGGAAACCGAAACGGTAGATATACCCAAAAAAATCACCATCACCAATGAACTGCTAATTGAAGATTTTCCGACCCAACAAAACATAGTCAATTTTTATGTGGACAGAAAGCCCAGAAGTCTGATCACACACGAGGGTAAAAAAATGGGGAGCATAGAATTCCCATAATTAATTTTTGATGTGTAACTATTAGGCATTGGTCAAGGATAGCATCCCAGATTTGGGAAAAAAAGCAAAAAAAAGAGGGACAATGATCCCCCTTTTTTGCTTTTAATGAAATGGAAGCACCAAATCGCTGGAACTGTTTTGCGATAAAATCTTATTGATATTATGCGTAATTATACAGGTTTTGGCATTTTGATCATAATCAAAAGCATCCAGTTCATCCTTGATGGCATCGATGAAAGGTGGTATTACCGGTTTTGTACCAGGATGATCTTCATCTATATTTTCATTGGCCAGGTATTCAACTTCACTGATAACCAGCCTGACACCCATGTCAGAGAGTCTTCTTCCTTCACCGATAAAAATTTCCTGCCGCATCAAATAAATAAGTTCTAAAGCCTCTTCTATACTTCCCAAAGATGCATCTATTCTTTCTTTATCCACTGAAGTACCGGAAATGGTGGGTACATTGATATTCTCACCTTTTCTATACAAGACCAATCCTTCAACCAATGGATCTTCTGGACTGGCTGCAACTGCAATATCAGTGGAATCGGGTCTAGAACCAGGCTCCCTTTCGGTCCTGTCCTGCTGGTCATTATCAAAACTTGAAGTTTCTCTGCTTTCAACCAGCTCCACCAAGGCCTTTAAAGTATTCCCGGCACCGACGAGATCACTGTCTGCCACCTGAGCTTCCGAAATGATCAGATGTGCTTCTTCAATTTTGAACAAGGCAACGGGGCTTGCCTCACTGGGACCCCGGTTATAGTATTTTGGGTCCAGAAAATCCAATCGGGGCAAAACCTGAAGATCGTCAAAATTGCCCCTGTCATACATCGCAGTCTGTGCCGTATTTACCGGGGTCTGGGTCTGGTCAAATTCCACGTAATAAATCAAATCAGGGTCTTTGACAATGGCCGCTTCGGCGGCTTGAACAGCTTCTGCCTGATTACCCAATTTATAGTTGGCCCTCGCCTTGCCCAAGGTAGCCGCGGCATCAATCAACGCATCTGAGGAGCCTTCAGCAAGGGTAAAATTTTCAATGGCTGAATCCAATAAGGCAGGCCACTCCACAGGCTCACCTCCCGGATCAACAGGCAGGAATGAAAAATATTCGCCGGATAACAGAAAGGAATATGCTTTTAGAAAATGAAGTTCTGCAATCTGTTCCGGAGTAGTGGATTCGTCCACTTCATTGATGGTATTCAGCCCATAATCAGCCATTTCTCTCAACCTTCCCAAAGAGTATTGAAAATCGTTGATATCGGAATCCACTGGCCTGATGGTCAACCCGTCCAGATTTTGATTGTAAAACGTCTGGGCATTTTCATAATTGTCAGATCCGATCTCTGTCAATACCACATGCTCATTGGACACAAGGGCCAATTGTCTTCTGATTCCCCTTATCCAGGGTGACATGGGATTGCTGGTTGCCAAAATGGCTTCTTCAGTAAGGTTAGGATTGGTAACTTCCGTGGGGTCCACCAATTCACAACCTGAGAAGGAAGTCACCAACATTACCGGAACCAGGTATTTATATAATTTAGAATTCATCTTAATATCTTTTAAAATTAAAAGCTAATTCTCACAGTACCCAAATAGGTTCTTGGCATGGATTCTGTTCCGTATCCAAACCCGCCTCCCCCAAAACTGTTTTGGGTACCAAATCCAGCACCACTGACCTCAGGGTCAACATCCGCTTTAAAAAAGTTGATTGGATTGGAGATATTAAAACCCAAACTCAGGCGCTTCATGGAATTTCCCAAAAACGCCGGCGGGAAATCATAACTTAATGCAATGTTTCTGATTTTCAAATAATCAGAGCTCTGTACCCAAAGGGCTGCCAGATCCACAAAACTCTCACTTTGTAGGTTTTCAGGAATAACTGTAGAAGCCCCAGCGAAAAACCTGAGCACATCATCCACTGCGATGGTTTGTCCACCTGTCTGGTAATCACCTGTTACAAATAAATTAAACCTTTTGTAGGTGGTATTGACGGTCATGGATCCGAAGGTTGGGGCAATAGGACTTCCGATTGATGCATTTGGAGTGACGGATTCCAGATTTCCCTCGCTGTCCAAATCAGGTCTGTTCCCCCTAAAATAGCCAAGGGTTTCTCCTTCTTTAACAAAAGAACCCAGAAAAGTAAAGCCGCCCACATTAAATTCAGGAGCACCTCCTGAAGACAAGACAACATTCTTTACCGTATTGTAGGAAAGGGAAACATCTAAATTCCAATCATTGGACTCCACCACTACAAAATTGGCTCCAAGTTCCCAGCCTATGTTTTCAATCTCACCGATATTTCTCAATTGATTTCCCAATCCGAAAGATGGTGCAAAAGGGGCGCTGAACAAGGCATCCTTGGTCAGGGATTGGTACCAAGTGACCTGGAACCTGATCCTGTCTTCTATGAACCCGATATCACCTCCAACTTCTGTGGTGGCCGTCCTTTCAGGTTTCAAGGTTGGATCACCTGGATTTCCGAAAGTATAAGAAGGCACTCCCAGAAAGGTATTGGTAGTAATCAGCCTGTCATTGGCAAAAGGTCTTGGGAAATTTCCAGCAACCCCATAATTGGCTCTGAATTTCACCCTGGAAATCGTATTGGTTGGCAAGGCATCCCTGAAAAATTCTTCGTCAGACAAATTGTAGGCCGCTCCAAAAGTGGGAAAAACCTGCAATCCTATATCTGATCCGAAAGCAGTGTTGCCATCAAGCCTGATTCCGCCCTCCAGGAAAACCTTGTCTCTAAAACCAATATTTTCTTTCACAAAGAAACCATAATTGGTTACGGCAGAAAGAAAATCTTCCACACTTTTTTCACCTGCGTTATTAATTGAAATGGAGCCTTCGGTCACATCTGTGGCATTGATCTGGATCTGTTCATCCTGGTTCCTGAAAAACTGCCCACCTGCTATGGTTAGGAAGGAAAAAGAATTGATTTCCTCTTTCCATGTAAAATCCAATTGCCCGGTTAAAGTGAAGAAATTCCTCTCGAATACATCAATGGTCCCCCGATCTGTGGCACCTGCCGGTGCAAAACCCCTTTGAATCAATTGTTCATTGGTGGTGATGTCCCTTTGCTTGTTGCTTCTGGAATCAATTCCGAAAATAGCCCTTGATGAAACCTTATCACTGAATTTAAAAGAAAACTGGTGGGAATTCTGAAATCTCCTTACTCTTTCGGTTACATTGGTTAAGCCTATTGTCCGGCGAATTCTGGTTGAAATCGAATCCAGTTCAGAAGGTGTTTTGGTGGTAAGATCCCCCCAACGGGCTACCGTCTCCAAATTTCCAAATTCACCAAAACTACTGTTGGCATTGTAATCCCTGGTAAATTCATTACTTGAAAATCCCGCACTGGCTGAATAGGTTATCCAATCATTAACTTTTGCGGTCACCCCACCTCTAAAATTTCTTCTGATCTGTTCCACACCATACCTGTAACTGTCATCACCGTAAAGGTTTCCTGAAAAACTATAGGTCACATTATCATTGCCACCGTCTACACCCAACCGGTAACTTTGCTGTAATCCGGGTCTGAAAATAATGTCTCCGGTTTCCTGATAAAACAGGTAATCCCTTGTGCCTACCTGAGAACCAAGTTGAGTTTCAAAGTTTACCCTAGACTGTCCGCTTTTTCCCTTTTTGGTAAAAATCTGGATAACCCCGTTAGCAGCATCAGCACCATAGAGGGTAGTTGCGGCACCGCCTTTCACATATTCAATGCTTTCAATATTCTCAACTGGAATATCCGCAATAGCACTACTTTGTGCGCCACCAGTCTCCAGGGAGAGTTCCGCTGCCGAATTCAGGTTATCCACCCTGACTCCATCGACATAAATGACCGGAGTAGTTCCAACTGCCGCTGAAATAGGTCCTCTGGACCGGATAAGGGATGTTGTCCCGGGTTGACCGGAGCCCAATCTGATTTGAGCACTGGGCATATTGGACCTGAGGATCTGGTCCAACTGGACTACCGGAACCTTATAGATGTCCTCCTCATCCATGCGGTCAACGGTGATCGGTAATCTTCTTTTTTCAATACCTTCGCCCTGGCCGGTAATAACGATCTCCTGTAATAACCTGACATCTTCTTCCAGGACTACATTTATTTGCGACTGGTTATTTACAGTTACCTCTTGGGTTAAAAACCCTACAAAACTAAACACCAGTACATTGGATCCTTCGGGCACCGTCAACGAATAAGCACCATCAATATCCGTGATGGCGCCTACCATGGTTCCTTTTACGCTTACATTCACCCCTGGGACCCCCTCAGGCTCATCATCAGAAGTAACCCTTCCGGTCACTGTCCTGCTTTGAGCCATCAAAGAGAGCACAGCTAACATGGTTAATGCCAAGCTAAGCAAAGCTCTTTTCATAAATTTAGAAATTAAGGTTTTTTAACAATTATTATACAATAATCCATAGATTTATTCATAAAACAAAATCATTTTTACAATATAATACAATGACTAAATGCTTTAATTTGGTAAATCCTAATTTTTAAAAAACCAAGCTAAAGTAAAAATAAATAATATTTTATTAAACAATACTTAATAAAATATTAATAATAACAAACTCATTATATATTATTTTTTTATTTTTAATTGCCTTATTTTACTAAAAATATATCCCCGCTAAAAAATTCAAAAAAATATTTTATATTAAGTTTTTGTATTTTTTAAGTACATTATAAAAGCAACCCTCAATAGAAACCTTATAAAATCAACCCTAAAGGAGTCCTCTAATCAAAAGGTATTTCGAGATATCGATTAATTAGTCTGTTAATTGTTTATTTAAAATATTTTATATTGTCATGTTAATTTTCACAAAAGGAAAATTAAAAATCGGGTTTTTGGGGTTCTGCCGTTTAAGCTCAAAATCTAAAACATCATTTTTCACTACCATAATTTAAAAGTGTCCAGGATTTTCCACCGAAATTGCTCCTTCTTAAGGATGGAAATTTCAGAAACTATAGTCCGATAATCCATTTCATACTTTTGAAGGAATTCAAGATATTTTTCAAATTCGGATTTTTTCAGGTCCTTAAAGGCAATAGTCATATGAGGCTTGAAATTGGTGTCGCTAAGCTCTAATGTTTGACCCAATTTACCTTTACAAAATTGAGCCAATCTGATTTGCATTTCCAACAATTCTGAAGGGTATCTTACGCCGATATAAATTACTCTTTTTCCAAAGGTTTGGAAGCCTTTAAATTTTAATTCAAATCCCTTTTCCCTGGCAAAAAATGAATTCAATTTTTGCACAAGCAAACCTTCTTTTTTTTCGTTGAAAAGAAAGGGCATTTTTAAGGTCACATGGGGAGGGGATTTCAATGCATATTTTAAACCGAAATTTTCTTTTAAATCCTGTTTTATTAAATGCGTTACAGTGCCCACCTCCCCCTTAGGAACTATCCCAATAAAGTACTTTTTCATTATCCTTCCCATATTTTCCGGCCTTTTTATTGATAAATTTTTAACCCAATAAAACTTTCTGTTCACCATAGAAACAATAATTCAAAAATTATTTTAAAAGTAACCCTCAGAAGGTTAAATTGACAAACTTTAAACAGAATACATTCATAAACCAAATGATCCCAAGGGAGCAATTGCCAATGATAAATTTTAATAAAATAATGGTAGGGCTGGAT
This sequence comes from Cyclobacteriaceae bacterium, assembly GCA_040905205.1. Taxonomy (GTDB): domain Bacteria; phylum Bacteroidota; class Bacteroidia; order Cytophagales; family Cyclobacteriaceae; genus Cyclobacterium. Next base: position 15,371 of record JBBDSB010000451.1, on the reverse strand, counting down.
TTGACCCATATGGATGATACTTTGATTTCAAACCTTAAATCATTGGCCTCCATTTTTACAATCAAAAAGGTTTACTTTATTCACGTCTCCAAAAATCTAATATTACCGGAAGAGGTTTCCCATGCTTATCCCGACTTACTTGCCCCGGTAGATGAAACCATTAAGAAAGAAATCACCCATGAAATACAAACTGTAGGGCTTCATGAAGCATTTTCCTATGAAATCATCGTAAAAGAAGGAAATTCCCAGGAAACTATTTTGAGATGGTGTAAGATTAAGGATATAGATTTATTGGTGATGGGAAGGAAAAAAATGATCAAATGTTCAGGTTCATTGGTCAAAAATCTCACACAAAAATACGATAATCCTGTACTTTTATTGCCCGAGGCCAGTAGCCTAACTGGCTTGAAAAAAATACTGCTTCCCATAGATTTTTCAGCTTACTCCATCATGACAATTCAGCTTGCTAAAGAAATCTCCCAAAAAACCGGAGGGGAAATTATTTGTTGCCATTTATATGAAGTTCCGGTTGGCTATAGTAAAACGGGGAAATCATTCGAGGAATTTTCAGCCATTATGCTTGAAAATGCCAAAAAAGTTTACGAAAAATTTATTGAAGAAAACAAGCTCCCCGCTTTAGATTGCACCTTTATTCTGAAGCAGAAAAAAGACGAAGTGGAAAACATTTTGATGTATTCCATGGATCACAAAATTGACTTAATCATTATTGGAAGCAGGGGAAGGACACAATCAGCAGCCATACTCTTGGGTAGCGTGGCGGAAAAAATGGTGGATAGCAACAATGAAATCCCCATGTTGGTATTGAAAAAGAAGGGAGAAAGCATGGGCTTTCTTGAAGCCCTTTTTAAGATATAACCCTTTATTTTAGAGGTTTCCTAAAGTAAAATGAAGCCTGATCTCCTTTTCCCTCTTTGTTTAACCGGAGGGATTTTTTCTTAAACCTGATAAAATCATCTCCAGAAATAAGCTTTCTTGATGCTTCATCGTAAAATGGAATTCCTTTTGCATAGAGTTCACTGGCCCAAAATTGAAACTCATTACTGTCCCATTCTATTCGGTATACCTCTAATCCATTTTGATCAGCTAAAATTTCCATGGCCTTCTTGCTGGGTATGAAATGGTGCCGTGGCGCATCCAATTGTACCCAGTATTCGCGGTATATCTTCCAGGCCAGCGCATCAGAAACCGGAATCCTGACTAATAATCTCCCTCCCGGATAAAGCAGGTCCGAAATCATGGAAAATGATGCTGCTGGATTTTCCATATGTTCAAACGCATGATGGAGCATAATGACGTGAAATTTCCCCTGGATTTCCGCTAAGGTTTTTTTATGAAGGACCAGGTTTTTGTTGATAACCATAGTTTCTTTCAAAAAAGGATCAAATCCTTCTAAAGAACGAAATCCGGATGCATATAATTCATAGAGCAATTGACCATTTCCACAACCAATGTCGGCTATCTTCTCTCCTTTATTTACTTTTAAATTCTTCACCCAGTCTGCATAAATAGGCTTAAAAAAATCCATGCCCCAGCGACTAAAAAATTCAAACCTTAAGGTTTTTAACCAGTGTACCTGAAAGGTGGAAAGTGAGAGGGATGTAAAGGCATAATATTCGTTGGGATAATAATATGACATGTCCTTTGGTGGCGAGATTAATTGAATTGTCTCACATTGCCTACAGACAGTATATTGAAACACCTCACCAGATCCGAACATCATTTCTTTCACCTCATAAATTTTATCATGGGAAAAGTGACGACAAATTTTACATCTGAATTTAACCATTAATCCCTGAAGACGATTGTTGCAATAAATTTCGATTTGAAAAGGATATCCCGGTAGGAAAAAAGAACGGCCATCTATCAGTTTATGTTAATATTTCCTCATGGAGGGGCAGTGAAATAGTATTTTAAAGGTATATAATCTCGAAAATAGTTCGTAATTGATATACAAAAATATCTTAATTTAGATTTAAAAAGGGCCAATCTTTTGAAATTCCTTTCAAAGTAGTCAACTTTGTCGTAAAGTTATAAATAAATACTTTAGGTCCGTATTTTAAAATCAAGATAATCCTAATTACGGTTAAATTTTGGCCAGGCTTTTTTCTGAAGGCTTGGCATTTTGCAATAAACTGCATGAAAAAGAAAATCAAGACACTTTTTGCCCCCTCTGATGAACCCCAATCCTTAGGCGGTAAATTCAGGTTAAAAAGGTACCAATATTTTGAAGATCAATTTTATCAAACTTTTAAAACAAGTTCCCCGGTGAAGATTTTGGATGTGGGAGGTACTGAAAGTTTTTGGAAAAACAGCACCTTCTTGCTTTCAGGCAACGCTTCCATAACCCTATTGAACCTTGAAAAAGTACCTGTGGTTATGGAAAATGTCATGAGTTTGGTTGGAGATGCCACCGATTTGGCCCAATTTGACACGAAGTCCTTTGATCTGGTTTTCTCCAATTCGGTTATAGAACATTTGTATAATATTGAAAACCAAAAAAAAATGGCCTCCGAAATTCAGCGGGTAGGAAAATACTTTTTTGTCCAGACACCCAATAAATACTTTTTTCTCGAACCCCACTATGCCTTGCCGTTCTTTCAGTTTATGCCTTCTCATGTGGCTTATTTTATATTGACCAAAACCAAGCTAAGCAGAATGCAGAAATGGGATCCCCTATTTGCGAAATCCTACCTGGATGAAATCAGACTTTTGTCCCTAAAAGAAATGAAGATGCTTTTTCCAGTTGCCCAGGTTTACCAGGAGAAAATCATGGGTTTCACCAAATCCTTTATTTTACACACCTTGGGAAACTCAAAATAAAAAAACCCGGTAGATCCGGGTATTTATCAATAATTAATTTCTACAAGATTTTCTTTTATTTTCCTTTTACAAAGGGCTTTAAAAAGTACCTCATATTCATCCGTCACAAAATCCCAACTGTATTTTTGGGTAAGCCCCTCACGGGAATGGGCCCTCAGGTAATCCATTTTTTCAGGAGAACTTTCAGATTGTTCTATGATCTTTACCACAGATTGAATGTTTTTATCAAAATACCATCCAAATTTCCCCTGCTGTAGCATTTCCTGGTTGAACCTGGTATCCATAGCCAGGATGGCACATCCAAAACCCAAAGCTTTTAACATGGCAGGGTTGGTTCCCCCATATTCATGTCCATGAAAATAGGCATAGCAATTTTGATACAGGGAAGCCAGTTGCTCCTGGTTTCTGACATATCCTGTAAAGACCAATCTGCTATCTTTTATCCCCTTCATTTTCTGAGCAAACCGATCATGGTAGGGAACGTCGCCAACTATCACCAACTTTCGTTTGGATTTGGATTTGACAAATCCATCAACAATTAGATCTGCGTTATTGTCTGGGATCAATCTGCCTACAATTAAATAGTAGGATTCTTTTTGTAAATCCCAATTTTCAATAAGACTGCTGTCCGAGCTGTTTTTTGGATTGGCCCCATAAGCAATCATTTTCGACGGAGCTCCAAATTGTTCAAGATAAATCTTCTCCATTTCATCTGAATCGGTGATAAGCTGATCGTAAAGCTTGGTAGCTAGCCTGGATGCAAAAAGATAATATTTTGCGCCCAATCCTTTCCATTTGGGTCTAAGCCATTCCAAACCATCCACATTAATCGCTGATGGTTTTCCGAATATTTTAGTCAAAATCCCAAATGGTCCATTAGCACTATTGACCACCAAAACCACATCCGCTTTGGAAAAACAGACATGGATCATTGAAAGTAGAGAATTGGTTAATTGACTCAATGACTTGGTTTCGACACAGGGTACATACACCAGGTTGATCCCATTTACTTTTTTTGGCTTCTTATCGAATAATGGGCTATGACAATAAATGGTGACCTCAATTCCCCGTTGAACCAAACGTTCGCCCATTTCCTTGACAAAAGTCTCATATCCTCCATAAACATAAGGGTAACCCCTGGTTCCCACAATTGCTACATGCAACGGCTTGCTGATTTTTGACATACTGTTTTAGTTTACTTATTCAGAAAAAACAGTTAGAATTTTTTCCCTAAAAGAAGGAAGGGAAAAATTTTTTAACACGCTCTCCTTGGCTTTTAATCCCATCTTTAATCTCAATTTTTGATCTTCAATCAATGGCGCAATTTTCCTGGCACCCTCTTCTGGGGCATTCCAAGGTATATGAAAACCATTCACCCCATTGATTACCATTTCCAATGCACCCCCATGCGCTGTCGCTATAATGGGTTTTTGAGCGGCCATGGCCTCCAAGACAACAGTGGGGAAGGGATCGGGAAGAATAGAAGGAAGGATAAAAATATCCATGGTAGCCAATACCCTCGGTATATCTGATCTAAAACCTAAATTATAAATTTTATGATTAAATTTCTTTTCCAAAATATTCATTTCTAACCCTTCATACCACCTTTCATCCCCAGGGTATGGATCTCCAACCAAAATAAAATGTAAATTTAAAAATTTTTTATTTAATTCTTCCGAAATTTCCAAAAAGTATTCCTGGCCCTTCCAACTGTTTACCCTCCCAATCATCCCAATGACAACGGCCTCTGAAGGGATTCCCAGGGTGCTTCTTAAATGATCATACCCGCAAAGATAGGGTTTATAATTGATCCCGTTATATATCAGTGTCAGCTTCTCCTCTGACACATGCCTGCTCCAATGACCTCTAACTGCCTCTGAAACTACAATTACTTTATGCGCAAATTGATTGATCATTTTCCCCATGGCCCATCCAAACCAAGAGGGTTTCAAAATGATCTCATGTAAGTGCCAAATATGCTGAAGTTTTAAATCCTTCGCCACCAAGGCCCCCACCCAAACAGCTGCCGTATTGGAATAAATATGGGTTATTCCCTCTTCAGTGACCAATTTCTTGGTTATTTTAATGGCTTTTCTCATGACTTTTACCCGGTTGACAAGACCCATCATGTTGAAATACTTACGCCGGATAATTCCCAACCTCACCAGTTTTACAGGTATATCCAAATTTTTTAAGGACATCGCCAATGGCCCGTCCTCCGATAAAATCACCATCACACCATGACCCTCTTCCTTAAGTAGCTGGGCGGTTAATAAAAATATTTTACTTGCTCCATATAAATCAGAAGAGCCATGAAGCATGAGTATATTATGTTTTGCCATTTTTAAAAATTCGAATAGGATGTAGGGATGGCTTTTTTCAGTAAATAAAAAGCGCCTAAATGACCTCCATGATCAGTGAATTCAACATGAACCTGTTTTGAATATTCAGCAAATAGACTGAAAAGCTTTTTGGGAGGATAGTGGTTCATCTGCATGGTGGCCTCTGAACATAATTTCCGGTTTTTAAGGCTGGAATAAATAAAATTATACGGCCGGAATTTTGTCCTTAAATAAAAATTGAGATAAGTATACAGTGGTAATCGCTGCCCATGGGTGATCTGCACCTGCAAAATCCCCCCCCAATTAAGGTGATCCAACAACTGCCTTAAAAGCCTCATCCCCTTCCTTGGCTCAATATGTTGAAATACAATGTATGCGTTGATGAAATCAAAATTCCCAAGCTGATTCAAATGTTCGCCATCATAGGTTTGAAGGGAAAGGTTTTTCTGATTCAAGGTTTGCTGGTGGGCCATGGCCCTTTGTATAATCTCTTCAGATATATCAATGCCAACCACCTCTTTTTCGGTAAGCCCAGCAAAAGGTATCGCCAATCTACCTACTCCACACCCAAAATCCAACACCGATAAATTTGAGATTTCTGCGCCGAATAAATCCCGTAACCGCTTTTGGGTCTGCTCGACAAAAATCTTTCCTGTTTCAAAAAATTCAGAAAGGCGATCAGCTGAAAGCTTTTCCATCCGGTATTTTTCTTCAGATAAAACACCATAATAAGGGTCATTTTTACCTAAATATTTCCAATTGTCCATTGATTCTGAATTCAATTCTTTACTTTCTGGTTTTAATCACTTTGGCAGGATTACCGGCAACAATGGTGAAGGGTGGAACATCACGTGTGACGATGCTGCCCGCTGCCAGCACCGCTCCCTGGCCTATGGTGACTCCAGGTAAAATGACTACATTGGCAGCAATCCAACAGTCATCTCCAACCTTCACATAGGACCTTTTTACTCCCTGATCAATCATGGGTTTTTGGGAATCTTCAAAAATATGGTTTTCTGAATAAATACTTACCCTGGGAGACATCATCACATTATTTCCGATTTCAATATAACCTGAACATCCTATGTAAGCATAAGGTCCAATGCTGGAATTATTGCCTACCTTCAGGCCCACCCCGGCTTCACCCCCGTACAGATTGGTTGGTCTGATTAAGGCATAACTTCCCACCGTAACCTTTTCACCAAAGATGATCCCCTTTTGAGAAAGGCAATTGATTTCACAATGGTCCTGCGCCACAAAATTCTGCCCTACCTTTAAGTACCCTGCCTGGCGGATGGTGACCCCTTTACCAATGAATACCATACCATTGGATCCCCTGAACCTCCATTTTACCAAAATACCCCGTATCCACCAAAGGAACATCCTGCACAAAACGCCTAAAGTAGAACGGCTGTCCCAACCAGGCCCAAACCGGTCGGACAAATCAAGTCCGGTAACTTTACTGATTAGCCTCCCTGCAAGATTATCCATCTAAGACCTTATTAAAATAAGCCTGCAAAGATACGAAAAACTTTCTCCTTGAAAACAATGCCAATCTTTCTTTTCCCAATTTGGCCAATTGAACCCTTAAGGTTTTATCCTCAACCATTTTTGTCATCGCCCGGGTCAATCCTTCTACTGTATTGTCTTCACTGACCAAAACCGCTTCTCCACCTACTTCCTTAAGGGCTCCCTGGTTGGAAATGATTACAGGAAGCCGGTACGAAAAAGCCTCTAAAATGGGCAAGCCGAAACCTTCATTAAGGGATGGAAAAACATAGGCAAAAGCGTGTCGATAATAATCAATTAATTTCCTTCTAGGAAGGTATCCAGGAAGCACCACCCTGCCTTCCAATTGATTGGCTTTAATACAGGTTATTATGCTGTCATAATCATCCAAAGTATGTCTTGGGCCCCTCTGTCCCACCAGTACTAAAGAGAAATCCTTATCGGTTCGCTTTATAAACAAGGAAAATGCCTCCACTAAAGTGACCAGGTTTTTTCTCTTTTCCAATACCCCCACATGAAGAAAATAGAGGGATTTTAATGGGGATTGGGTTGAAACGGGATTATTTTGGGGCAGAAAGCTTACTCCTGAATATACGACATCAATGGAACGGGCCGGGTTTATATGTTCTGTTATCTTTTCTTTCGCATAATCACTTACCGTTAATACCCTGGCGCCGGCATCCAAACATTTTTGGAGAAGGAATAAAAAAAAATTTAGCCAAAGGGGATGATAATGTTCCGGAGACTCCCAAAAAAATGCGTCATGGATAACGGTTACTTTTTTACCCTTGCCCCAAATGGGCGCCAAAAAATCAGGGGAAAAGACAAGGTCAGCACCATACCAATAAGTAGACAAAGGCAGATAAACCATTTTGTTAAAAAAATAGCGGATCTGGAAAAGCCAGTTTTTCAATTTGTGGGTTTTTCCCCTGAAGTAATTACTTTGATGAACCTTTTCCCGGTCAGGCAACACTACAAATCGGAAATCATCCCCCTGATAAAGATCGATTTCATCACATAAACTTTCAATATATGTTTTTATACCGGTTTGAGCCAGGTACAAAAAATAGATGTCAATGATTATAACTTTTTTATTCCCCATTATGAAATGGCCGGAACCTTGTCTTTCGATGCAGGTAATTCATTATATGCCGTCATCGTAAACCCCATCATCCACCAAGTCAGCAGGGAAACATATGCATACAATTCGGCATTGGCGGTAAACAAGGGCAACAATAAGCCAACTTTGGTGGTGCCCGCAACAAAGGCAACCCTGGCAACCATCGTATTTTGGGTTTGCTGGAAGACCTTCAGGCTTTTTAAAATCCCAATACCCAAAACCATGATATAAAGTATCATACCCAATACCCCTAGCTGAACACCATAGATCAAAAATTGGTTTTCTCCCCCTACCCTCACCTCGTCCTCCACACTACCGGTATTGCCGCTCATGGCCAAACCAATTCCTTCGGGATTGGCGATGATGGTATCCAAAGCCAAAAACCACTCTATCAAATGACCCATACTGGAGGCATTCTGAAAAGTCAGGGTGTCATAAACAAAATAATAGAAATCCTCTGAAGCAAAAAACAGAACATAGGCCACAAATACCAGGAACAGACCCGTTCCCAAAGCCAGCAATTTGTATAACCTGAACACCAAAGCCATAAAAAATACCATAATGAAAAATGCCCCAAATGCCGCCCTTGAAGCTGAAAAAAACAAACTTCCTACCGCAGCAATCATTACCAATATATAAATCCACCCAAGGTCTCTTTTGGAGCTGAGATACCAGATCAGGCCGGTGGAAAAGGCAAGCAGACAAGAGCTGGCCAACTCCAGCGGGTCTGAAAAAAAAGAAGCCAACCTCATGCCGGTAGTTTGGGTTTCAAATGTCCAGGACAAACCATAGTTACCCGTTGGCACCACCCCGTTAATGGCCAAATTAAACAAAGCATATCCGGAAAAGTTTTGAAAATGGATGCCAATCAACCTTTCCAGTAAATTCAAACAAAATGCCGATATGGCAATGAACATAATTACCTTAAAGAGTCTCCCAATTTGTCTTGTGTTTAAGGGGGTATTCCTCCCCAGAAAGTAAAAAGCTCCGATCAATAAGGTGTTTTTTAAATACAAAACCTTGTTGATAAAAGTAGCTTCCCCCAATGGCAAAAATAAATAGAGGGTAGCCAAACCCAAAAAAGTAAGGAGCAACCTATCTACTGTATTGATTTTAAACCCATATCCAAAGGGATCTCTTTGGAAAAGCACAAATCCTCCCAAGGAAAGTAGCAGTATAAATTCTTTGAGGTACTGAAAAAGAGCCACCACAAAAGAAGATCCGGTAAATTGATATACTATACTGAGAATGGTAATATAAAAAGGCAAATAAAGGGCCATAAATACCACAACAAATTCCCATTGGCCTTTGAATACAATTCGCCTAAAGGTGACAATCAACAATGTCAATACGTATAGGACTACCAGTAAAAACAATAATCCCTGTATCATTGCTGATTGGACAATTTAGTGGTCAACCCATCCTTCCAACCTCTTATAACTGCCCTGAGCTTATTTTTCCTTCCCCTCACCAAAAAATAACAGGCAAAGATCCCGAATTTTAAAAACTGTGTGGGCCAGGCCACTATTGACAAAGGAAACCGGGCATGTTTTCTTAATTGAAAAACTTGATTCCGGGCATTTAAATAATGAACCTTGGGATTTAAAAACCCTTCTTTTTCTTCAATTTCACTCTTTGAAGAGGCTCCGGCTTCATGGAATATGACAGAAAGGGGATGGACCTTCAGCGCATAACCCCTCTGCTTCATCCGTAAAGACCAATCCACGTCTTCGAAATAAGCAAAATATTGTTCGTCCAATAAACCAATCTCTTTAATCACCTTTGCCCTTACCAAAATGGCACAACCTGTTATCCAATCTGTATGGTAAGCTTTTTTGTTGTTTTTTGTTTTATAACAAGTTTGCGCATAGGCCAACCAGGGCATGAACCTGCCACCGGCATTCCAAATTTTATCTTTTTTTCTCAAATAATAAATCAAGGGTTGAATCGCGGCAATATTATCCGAAAATTCCATCTCCTCCACCAGAAAAGGCAAAAAATCAGCACTAGACTCCGTGTCATTGTTCAACAACATTATATAGCGGTATCCTTCTTCCAAACCTTTCCTAATGCCCACATTGTTTCCCCCGGCAAATCCCAAATTGGATGCGTTTCTGATCAGCAGTATTCCCGGAAAGAATAGCTTGATTTTTTCAAAGGAGCCATCCTCTGAGTGGTTGTCCACAAGGATGACCTGCGAAGGGGGAAACCCTGAATTCAAAAGGCTCTCCAGACAGGCACGGGTATAATCCCATCCGTTCCAATTAAGAATTACGATGGCTACCGAAAAGGACACGATAAAAATGTTGAATTAAAATGGGTGATTTGGAATTCAAAAGCAGGGCCGAAATTCCAAAAATAAATATTTCGGTAGTTAAAAGGGAGAAAGCAAGTCCAAGTCCCCCAAAATAATGGGTCAACACGATAGAAGCCCCCAGCATATAAAGGCAAAAAGTCCAGGTGGAATTGAATAGTATCTTTTTTTGGTCCGTCACGAGGATAATCAGCATGTTGGAAATATTAAAGGATGCCAAAAATGGCAAAAATGCCAATACCCTAAGGAAGTGGATAGATGTTTCCAATTTGTTTCCCGATACAAGTTGTATAATTTGGGGTGCAAGGATAAAGACCACCAGGCTGATCGCTAAGCCGCAGGCCAAAGATGCCCATTGGACCTTTTTCAAAAAAAAATAAAATCGTTTCTTATCCTGGACAAACAATTTACTAGCTGTGGGATAAGCTGCCTGGGTAATCAGGGTAGGGACGATCCTTAATACCATGGCTATTTTTTCTGACATGCTGTACAAACCCAAAATTTGGGCAGAAGCAAAAAAACTTAAGACGATCAGACCACCGTTTACCGCAATATGGGAGGCCAATCCGGAAAAAAAAAGCATCAGGTTTTCCTTCCATGATTGCCAAATACTGACAAATCCAGGAAGCTTAAGCCGAATTGAAAGCCCTCCATGGATATATGCCAACAACAGCATGTTGGTAATTAAAGCGGTGGTCCCCAAAAAAAAATTGGCCAAATAACTTTGAAACGGATGTTTGATCAACCAAACCAACAAAAAAAGATATAACAATTTACTGAAGACATTGGTCATAGAAACCACCTTCATGGTTTCACGGCCCTGAAAAAACCAGGTGGTGGATGTGGCTTCGGAAAACAACAATACCATTGACCAAAATAACAAGATCCGGTACTCTCCAAAAAAACCAAATCCGATTCCAAAAGACACAATCAATATCAGTGAAACAGCCGCCAATACCAACTTGCTTATCAAAATCAGGGAAAGTTTTTCACCCATCATGCTGTTATCGTGTTGGGAAAGGGCAATTTCTCTGGGTCCGCTAAGGTTGTATCCAAAACCAACCAATACATTAAATAATAATATGACCGAAAAAGATAGATTAACCAGACCAAATTGCTCCACGCCTATAGACTGGATCAAAATCGGCATCGCAATCAATGTAATTAAGATATTGGAAGACTGGATGAGGAACAAAAAAATAAAATTCTGGATGGACTTGTGTCTGATCAGGAGAAAAAAAGGCAATTGGTTAATTTTTTCGAGCATGAAACCGCAAAGGGGAATTTTTCGGATTATTTTTTCACATGAAAAACATACAGGGTTTTGGTATAAACCAAAATTAAGGAAAGCACAAAAAAGATAAGTGTTCCAATTAAAATTCCTGTTTTTAATTTCAATCTTGAAACCTCCAAAGGGTACCTGGGTTGGTCTATGATCTGTATCAGTGGGGTATTATTCCTATGATTGATTTTTGCCATTTCAAGGTTTTTTACGATTTCTTCATAAACGGCTGCAGAAGCCTGAATATCCACCTGCAGGCTTTTGGATGCCACCGTCCCCTGTTGAAGCAAAGGATTGGGATTAGGAATCCTATCCTGGAATCGGGCCAGACCCTGTAATTTTTCATCCAATACTTCCCTGACACTGTCGGCCTGATGTTGGAGAATGGTAAGGTTTTCCGATGTTTTTTTGGTTTTTGTTGTTAGATAGAAATGATTCACATTTTCCACCAGGTTTTCGTTGAAACCCTTAGAAAAGGGTTCGTCTTTGGAAGAGATGGCCACCTTGATAATATTCAATTTCCTGTCCGGTTTATCCACATGCAGGTTTCGGTCACGAATCTCTTTCACAATTTCTTTCACCACACTGTCTTGCTGAACAGAAAAATCCTCCCTGGGAAGGGCAAAGTCCAATTCATTAAATTTTACTTTTTTACCCCATTTATTTTCAAGTTTATTGAATTGGATGAACCGCTCCACCAACAACATGGAATCTTCATTGATCAGTGCGGGCGACAGTAAAGTCGCCGAAAGCATATTGTTGGATTTATACAACTCCATGATATTGTCTCCTTTAAAAAGACCACTTTCAGCTCCAATGGATCCAATGTTGATTCCCAACATGGAGGCTAATCCGGAAAAATTGCCCAGACCCCCCATATCTGATTCCTCTAAAACAAAAATGGTTTCGGCAGTATAAACCGGCTTTTTTATATAGGATGCTGCTATTCCCAATAGGGCCCCGGCCAAAGTCAAAAGGCCAATAAACTTTAAGTGTTTTCGGAAGACCCCTACCCAGGAAGAAAATCTCAAGACCAGTTCCCTAAAGGTAATCTTGTCATCTAAGATATGTGGTTGGTTAGCCATAAATCAATTAATAATTTGGGTGATTACCAATGCGATGGTGGCCAATCCGGTTGTGAACCCCACCAAATCCCCCGGGCGAATAGGGATTTTTGGTCCCTTGGTGGGTACAATAATTTCGGATCCTGGTTCCACTTTTGGGTAGCTATTAAAAAACACAAAATTTTTGGTTCGGGCTACTTCCCCGTTGGCATAAACCACATAGGTTCTTTTTCTCCTTGCGCGGTGATCAAATCCCCCAGCCCGGTTGATATAATAGCGCATACTCCTTAGCTGCTCAAATCTTACTGTGGTGGGGTAAATCACATCTCCTCTCAAACGAACGGTTTGAAGTTGGCGGGGAATGGCTAAAATATCACCCTCCTCCAAAATCAAATCATACTTGGATCCGGGATTAGCCAGAATGGCCTCCAGGTCAATGGCAATGGCTTCGGTTTCCTTGATTTTTATCGGTCCTACGTCCACTCTTGTATCCGCAATTTCATTCAATATTCCCTCCCTGGCCCCAATAATTTTATCTTCGGTGGTCTGCTGCTTGTCTTCTTCATCAGACAAAAGGAAATCTCCTAATCTCTCCATCAGTAGTTTTTGGGATTCTGTGGGTTCAAGTGAGCGCTGATTTAATCTTTCCAATAAATTTAACAGGTTTTTTTCCCTTCTCAGTTTTTCAGATTCCGTCTGGTAAAACTCAGTCCTTCTAATTAAAGTGGCTCCCCTGGGATAAGCAAATGCTGTTAATCCACCTGCTCTTTGGATGACATCGGAAATTTTCTCCTCGGCATTTTTTATGGCAAAGGTTCCCGCAGCTCCTACCTGCCCTTCCACTTCTATCATTTTTTCCAAAGTAAAATTGGTTTTCCTTCTTATCACTAAATTGTCAAAAGGCTGAAGGGACACACTTTCCATAGACTGGCTTAAGTCAGCATTTATGCTGATGGGAATGATTTGTGAAAATTCCCTTCCATCATCATTTGAGGCCCTCCTGGCAATTTCAATTTCCTCCAGTGAAGCAGCCTCCTTGAGGCCACCTGCCAATAAAATCAAATCTTCTGCTGACATTTGTTGAGCGAAGGGATAGGTCCCTGGATAAAGAACTTCTCCGCTTACCTTTACATAATATTCTTCATTTAGATCATAAATTGAAGGAATGCTGATTACATCCTCAGGTCTTAAAATAAAATCCGGGTCATTTCCGGCCAGGATTTCACGAAGATTTACCTGAAGCATCCTGGTAGAGAGGTCCTCATTGGTCCTCAGGATACTTACCCGGTTTTGAAAGGCCTCACCTTTCAAACCTTCCGCCCTTTTTATTAATTGCGTCAAGGTCAGTCCCTCCTGAAAGGCATAATTTCCTTCCCTGAAAACCGCCCCCATAATCTGGATTCTATTGGAATATCTATCCAAAACCTTTCCCACTTTATATTTATCTCCTCCTTTGACAAGGAAAAGGGAAAATTGATCGTTAAAAATGTCAGAAACGGCCCTTTCTTTGTCGGTCACCCGCGTCACACTGACCCTGTCCCGAAATGCCTCATCGGTAAATCCACCGGCAAAATCCAAAACATCCCGGAAAGTCTCTTCATTCTTAACCTCAAATATTTTAGGACGTTTTATTTCTCCGGTTAATTCTACCCTACTCAAAAAGGGAGGAACCATGATGACGTCCTGATCCTGAAGATGGGCGTTCATGGTGGCGTCCCCACCAATCAGGAAATCATAGAGATCTATTTCTGAAATTTCCCTGTTGTTCCTGATCAGTTTTATACGCCTCAGGCTTCCATTGGAATTAGGGCCTCCTGCCGCATACAGCGCATTAAAAATGGTACTGAATGAGCTCAAGGTAAATGAGCCGGGAAGACGTACCTCACCCACTATATTGACTTTAATGGTCCGTATGTTGCCCAGACTGATTTGCATAAAGGTGTTGGGGTTGGCCCCGGTCAAACCCCTGTAAAATTGAGAAAGCCTGTTTTTTATGACTTTTGAGGCTTCATTCAAGGTCAGTCCTGAAACTTGGACAGGACCTACATTATCAAGAATAAGGTTTCCCTCAGGGCTTACCCTTGCTTCATAATATTTTTCTGATTGCCCAAAAATATCCACATACACTTCATCTCCCGGACCGATAATGTAATTTTGGGGTGTAGCCATATTCAGGTTTGGCTCAAAAGTCAACCTTCTATCCTTGCTATAAAAAAGATCCATCCCAAAAAAAGGAGATTCATTCTTATCTTCCTGAATGTCAGCCTGGGGAGCCAAAACACCCTGCATGATTTCATTATAATTCAATTGCCTCCTTGGGTCTCTTTTTGAGGAGGATGAAGAAGTTTTTGACCCACCGATCTCCAATACCATTCCGTCCAACCGGTCTCTTAACTTCTCAATTTCCTCCTGTGGAACCCCTCTTACCTGTGCCATCTGTACCAATTCCTCCTCTGTCAATCCTGCCTCAGCAGCCCTTTTGACCAGTGTCTGGATCTGTTGATCCGAAAGGTCATCCACTTTGATAGATGAAATGTCCTGTAATGACTGTGCGTTAACCAAAAAGCACATCAAGCCAAACATTAAACCTAAAATCAAAGATTTTACAGGATCAATAGGCCAATATTCACAAAATTTAACCCTCATTTATTCGCATAATTTTGAATGACACACAGCTTCGCCACGATAATCACACCCCAAAAATTCAATGATCAAAAGGCATAATTATGGCGATTTTCAACCAAGCGACCGTAAAGATAATTATTCCATTCCTTTTGGGGCCAATCTTTACCAATTAAAGCCGATATCGTGCCTTTTATTTTTATCCAGGGGAAAAAAGGACATTTCTTGGAATAGCCGAAAACCCGATCCACCCGATCTGCGGGATTTGCAATCCCGT
>JBBDSB010000450.1:0-4726 GCA_040905205.1 Cyclobacteriaceae bacterium | reverse complement strand
AAACCTTTCAGGATTCACCC
Source organism: Cyclobacteriaceae bacterium (assembly GCA_040905205.1). GTDB lineage: Bacteria > Bacteroidota > Bacteroidia > Cytophagales > Cyclobacteriaceae > Cyclobacterium. The sequence goes on along the minus strand of JBBDSB010000450.1, from coordinate 4,706 downwards.
GATTGATTTTAACAACCAGCTTATTATCAATAAAACCTGAAAGGTTTGTGTATTTTATTTATTTGTTAAAAAGTAAATTGAGTAGATTGTAGCCGGAATTATGGCAAAGCCATCTGTACCGACCTTATATCCACAGGTAAAATTTTAACCTTAACCCAATTATAACAATGAAGCCTTTACAACTCCTTTTTCCCTTGCTTTTGATCATGGTCAGTAGCTTGCATGCCCAGGAGAGCAGGGTCTTTGATGCCCTCAGCATGGAAAGTGAGATCCTGGATATGGAAAGAAAATTTGCCATCTACCTGCCCCCCGGATATGAATATTCCCAACGTTCCTACCCCGTTCTTTACTTGCTACATGGTGCCGGGGATGATCAGACCGGCTGGGTACAGTTTGGAGAGGTGCAATACATTGCGGATAAAGCTTTTGAGGAAGGCACCGCCACCCAGATGATCATCGTCATGCCGGATGCCAACACGGGCAAAAGGGGATATTTCAATGATGTAAACAATGACTGGCGCTATGAGGATTTCTTTTTTGAGGAGTTGATGCCCTATGTGGAGTCCCTACCGAAGGTATTGGAATTTGTGTCGCAGACCTTTCACCAACATTGAGCAAAACCGGCCCCAAATATGGCTGGCTTAGCCCAGCTTTTTTAAGTTATCCTTCAGGATGGTTAATTTGGCCCGGGCATCGCTCATTTTCCTTTTTTCTTTTTCCACCACATCCTTGGGCGCATGGTTGACAAATCTTTCGTTGCCTAATTTCTTGGTCACGGAAGCCAAGAATCCCTGGGTATAGGCGATCTCTTTTTTCAGGTTTTCTTTTTCCAGATCCAGGTCGATTTTTTCTTCCAGGGGTATAAAGAACTCATCGGATTTTACCACAAAATTGGCAGCATTCTGAACTTCCCCTTCAAAGTTAAGCGTATCGATATTGGCCAGTTTTCTTAACATGCCTTCACAACTTCGGTAAAGGTTTTGGTTGTTTGTATGTATGGTAAGTTGAAAGGATTCTTTTGGGGAAATCCCCTTAGTGGCCCGGATGTTTCTAATCTGGGACACCACCTCAAATACTTGTTGGGTTTCCAGGATAATTTTTTCATCGAAGGATTTTAATTGTGGCCAGGAGGCCAACATGATGGCTTCTCCTTCCTTCCTTTCTCCCAATTGGTGCCAAAGTTCTTCAGATATAAATGGCATGAAAGGATGCAATAATTTAAGCAGATTTTCAAAGAAGTCGACCGTTTTTAATTGGGTGGCCTGATCAATGGGTTGCTGGAAAGGGGGTTTGATCATCTCCAGGTACCATGAACAGAAGTCATCCCAGATAAGCTTATAGGTAGCCATCAGGGCATCGGAAATTCTGAATTTAGTAAAATGGTCTTCTATTTCTTCCAAAGCCTGATGAAACCTGTTTTCAAACCAATTGATGGCCGCATCATTTTCCATTTCAGCTATTGGTTTGGTTTCCCAACTATCAATCAGCCGGAAGGCATTCCATATTTTATTGCAGAAATTCCTTCCCTGTTCCACCAGTTTTTCATCAAATGGCAGATCATTTCCGGCCGGGCTGCTGAACAGCATTCCTGTCCGCACCCCGTCTGCCCCATATATCTCAATCAGCTTGAGGGGATCGGGAGAATTGCCCAGTGATTTGGACATTTTCCTGCCCAATTTATCCCTAACTATGCCGGTAAGATAAACGTTTTTAAATGGTTTTTCGCCGGTGTATTCGTATCCTGCAATGATCATCCTGGCTACCCAGAAAAAAAGAATTTCCGGTGCCGTGACCAAATCATTGGTAGGGTAAAAATATTGCAAGTCCCGGTTCTTTTTGCCCGTTTGAAAAAAACCGGGATCAAAAACCGATATGGGCCATAGCCAGGACGAAAACCAGGTATCCAAAACATCCTCGTCCTGTTGGAGGTCCTCCCCTGTAAAGGATGTGTTGAACTTTTCATTGGCCAGTGCCAGTGCCTCTTCTTTATTTTTGGCTACCACATATTCTCCATTCGGCAAATAATAAGCAGGGATCCGGTGACCCCACCAAAGTTGCCTGGAAATGCACCAATCTCTGACATTTTCCATCCAGCTTCGGTACATATTTTTAAACTTTGGGGGGAAAAGGAGAATGGAATCGTCCATCACCGCTTTAAGGGCAGGTTGGGCCATGTCTTCCATTTTTAGAAACCACTGTAGGGAAAGCCTGGGTTCTATAACGGCATCTGTTCTTTCAGAATGACCCACATTGGAACTGTAATCTTCTTCCCGGTCCAGCTGGCCCGCCTCTTTCAGTAATTTTCCTATTTTCTTTCGGGCGGTAAACCGGTCCTCTCCAATCAGAATTTCGGCTTTGTCATTAAGGGTTCCATCATCGTTGAGAATATCAATTACCTCCAGGCGGTGCCTCATTCCGATTTCGTAATCATTGATATCATGAGCAGGTGTTATCTTTAAGCAACCTGTACCAAATTCCTTGTCTACATAATCATCCTCTATGATGGGTATGGACTTGTTGATAAGTGGGATCAGGGCTTTTTTACCTTTCAAATGGGCATACCGTTCATCTTCAGGGTGGATACAGATGGCCACATCTGCCATGATGGTTTCAGGCCGGGTGGTAGCAATGGTCAAAAATTCTTCTGTGCCTTCTATTTGGTATTTGATATGAAAAAGGCTGGACTTCACCTCCTTGAATATTACCTCGTCATCTGATAGGGCGGTTTTACCCTTGGGATCCCAATTGACCATTCTTATGGCCCGGTAAATTTTACCTTTTTGGTGCAGGTCAACAAATACATTGATGACGGCATCGCTAAGGTCCTTGTCCATGGTAAACCTGGTTCTTTCCCAATCACAGGAAGCCCCCAGCTTTTTCAGCTGCTCCAAAATAATCCCTCCATACTTCTCTTTCCATTGCCAGGCATGCTCCAAAAATTTATCTCTTCCCAAAGATTTCTTATCAATGCCTTTTTCTTTAAGCATGGCCACCACCTTGGCTTCTGTGGCGATGGAGGCGTGGTCGGTTCCGGGAACCCAACAGGCATTTTTGCCTTCCATCCTGGCTTTTCTGATCAGCACATCCTGAAGGGTATTGTTCAGCATATGGCCCATATGGAGGACACCGGTAACATTAGGTGGAGGGATCACGATGGAAAAAGGTTCTTTTTCAGGATCGGGCTCTGCATGAAACATTCGGTGGTCCATCCAATATTGGTACCATTTGGATTCAGATTGACTGGGATTATATTTAGTAGGTAATGACATGCGTTTTTTTATTATGGCCGCAAAATTAATAAAAATAAAGTTTTTGGCTTGAATTTTACCAATAAATGAACCACTTACCAAGTTAATATTTGAAGTGGGCGCGTAATATCCTGATTCAGAAAAAACTTAAAGACGGAGTTCGACCTAATTTAATAATAAAACCGTCATTCCGAGAAATAACTTTTTTTAAAACGCAGAAATCGGGATGACGATGGTTTTTTTGCGATCTACGAGAATAGTTTGATTTCACTATTTGTTGGATAATGATGAATTAAAAGTTTATTTTTTGTATTGTAGGCTTACCTATATTGTACTTTTGGCTTGATCCAAAAGTACCAAAAGATCAAGAAAAAAATATCCTTCCCCACACAAACCCAGCCGCGCTCCCCGGATTTTTTTCGGGCCACCCTCTTTGCGTATTTAAATAAGAAGCCTCGCTTGTTATCAAATTTTTTCAGGGGTTCCACATTATCGAAAACATCAGGTTTAATTTCGTCATCGGTAGGCTTAGAGGGGGTTTGTGCAGTGGAAGCCGTGGGAATCCCTAGTAAAACGGGACTGCCACACCCTTTCCTCCCTCAAAAAAGGGTTCGCAGTGACGATATATCAGGTTTTTCAAGACGTTCTTACCTCGAACTCACGTTAAAGGGAAACCTACCTGCCTTACTTGAAAAACAACTTTACCAAAACCGGAAAATGATCTGAGGGGTATTTTTTACCATAATTGTCGGTAAGTGTACCATGGTGGGTAATCTTAAAATGGCCGTTGACAAAAACATAGTCAATCCTTCTTTGAGGCAATAAATCCCATATGAAGGCATTGAAAGTTCCATCTGTTCCGTGGGAGGGCGTAAGGCTTTCGTCTTTGCTGTCCCTCATGCTACCATCCTTAATTATTTCCTTATAGGCTGGATTATCATCTTCCACGTTAAAGTCCCCCGTTAATATACAGGGCAGTTGCTCATCGTTGATTTCCCGGATTTTTTTCAGAAGCAATTTGCTGCTTTCTTTTCTGGCCTCCTGACCGACATGATCATAATGTACATTGAAAACATAAAATTCCTGGCCTGCTTTGGTTTTGAATTTTCCCCAGGAGCAGACCCGGTTTAAGGCGGCATCCCAACCTTTGGAAGGTAAATCTGAGGTCGGGGATAGCCAAAAAGTATTTTTGTCCAATAGTTCGAATTTTTCCGGATTATAAAATACCGCCGAAAACTCTCCTGCTTCCTTACCATCGTCCCTTCCTGCCCCGATATATGGGAAATCTAAGTCTTTCCTGATATCTTCCAACTGGTTATAGAGCCCTTCCTGTGTGCCAATAATGTCCATTTCATGAAACCTAATCAGATTGATCAAATGGGGTGCCCTGTCCTTCCATAAATTACCTTCATCATCCGGGTTATCAAAACGTATATTGTATGTGGCAATATTGTAGGC
>JBBDSB010000449.1:0-4739 GCA_040905205.1 Cyclobacteriaceae bacterium | reverse complement strand
TTTGATAACAAATGTCAGATTATCATGAAGATAGGCGTTTAGTTAGATGATAGCTAATCAGAAATCCGTCCTTTCGGGTTTTTGTTTGTTTTTCCCAAACCCCAGGCTTAAACCTACATGCACATCCGCCTGGCGTGTACCGGTTAAAAATCCGGTCAGCACCGATTGGCTTCCAATAAAAAACCCGCCCCATCGTAAACCTGCCCCGCCCGTCAATCCTGAGATTTCGTAAATGGCCCATGGCGAGTAAATTTCAAATTGACCCCATATCAACCTCGGCGTGAGGGCGATGACGTTTTGCAAGGATATTTGGGTATTATTCTCTTGGTCGGAGAGGCGGTATTGGCCGAATGCACTGATATGAAATACCCTGGAGACACGCATATCGGTATAGGCAGACAAAATGGTGGGAAGACTTAAATCGGATACATTGCGTTGGCTGTCCTTGGTGAAATAGCCACTGCTCAGCAGCTGGCCTTCAATTTCATCCAAATTCCCTTCCAGTTGGTCCAACCTAAAAAATTCCCCCTCCGGAATATCCATGGAATAGTTATTGGTGACCTGCCCTGAACCAAAACCCATACCGCCCAAATTTTTAATGGAAAGGCCGGAACTGAATAGGGTGATGCCATTTTTTTTCCACTGGTGGCTTAATCCCAGATCCACCGCAAACCCAGAAATATTATTCAGGGAAAACCTATTGAGCAGCTGTGCTTCATCGTCCCATTGTTCAAGTTCTTCGGGATAACTGATATTCAGATTACCTCGGGCATTGGAAAGGTTGGAGGCATCCTGATTTTGGGAGAAAGTCCCCAGAAGGTTATCCATACCAATATTCACATAGGCCCCAGGGATAAGCAGTTTAAAGGTACCGCCAGCGGATAATAAATGGCTTTCATCGGCCCAGATTTCCCGCCCAGCGACTAGCCCCAGCTCTGCCCAACCCGAGGCAATGACCCTTTGGTTGGAGGAATTGTCGAATTCCACTGTATATACCTCATTGTCAAAACTACCGTTATTAAAAACCCTGCCCAGATCAACATTTAATTCCATGATATCTCCTTTTACAAATACCTGGGACATCATGCCAAAGGACCATTTGTTTACCTTAATACCAAAGGAAGGACCCAATAACTGGACTTCCGCACTGACATTGACCGGTCCATCCGCCCGGTCAAAGGCCAGGTTCAATAAATCCTCTTCATGGAGGAAATCCTTAAAAGTAAGCACATTATTGCCGGCCATGGCGCCTACGGCAAACAGGTTTACTTCCACCTTTCTGGAAAAGTGGTTGAGTTCTGCCGGGTTCATGGCGGCATGGACCATGCCTTTTCTGGGACTGTTTTGTATGCCGATAAAAGATTGTTGGGCAAAAGAGAGCGATGCTAAAAAGCAAATGCCGAGAGAAAATAAAAGTTTTTTCATGTTGGATCAAGTCAATAAAATCCTTATAACAAATAGCTTAGGCTTTGGATTTATTCTAAAAGTTTTCTGTCAAAAATCAACAACAAATATACAACCGGAATTTGCATATTGCGATACACCGAAAGGAATATTTTTTCAGAAGATCCTGGGAGGATGGATTCAGGTCGGATTTTGCCCAATCCTTTTGATCCTACGTGCTGTTAAATTGTAAATCATCAATTTTGATCTGCTCCAGGACACCCGTGGGATCGATCTGAATAGCTTTTTGCAGGGACTGGTAGATATCGGCTATGATGGTACTGAAAGGCCTGCCCAATATTCATAAAATTTTAATTGGTCATCCAGAAAAGACCCTGCCATATAAATCAGGTAAACCAAAAAGGGAGTAGCTGCGCAAAGGATACAACCCGCCATCAACATACCTGAAAAATAAGATTTTACCAACGATTGGATTAGGATTGGATTTTAATCTGGCTGCATAAACCTAAAAGTATCCTTTGAAGACTGGCCGGAGAATCCGGAGTTTTTGGAAAAAAAAGAAACTGACAGATAAGAAGTTCCTCTAAACTGGCGCGGGCCACATTGGTGAGTTTCATTTCTGTTTCTTTGGATGTGCCTGATGCCACACGGGCTTCAGAACCCTTACCAATGCTGCGTCACTATGTGTCATTTTGGGCTTAATGATCTTTAAAATTTGGGTTCAAGAAAACAAAAAAAAACTGTGAATCCTAATTTTTTTTCCTCCTGCATTAATTATTTAAAGATTGAAATTTTTCAGTTAATAAAAAGGTAATTAATCAAATAAATAAAAAATTCTTTTACTATTGGTATATTTTAATTAATATAGATTTGAAAGCCAATATTTGGTAGGAATAAAACCCAAAATAATACCGTGTAAAATGGATTTTTCTTCACTTTCGGAAGCAGAAATATGGTCGTTGATCCAATCCGGCCATCAAAAGGCATTTGCCTATATGTACAGCACCTATTCCAAAGATTTGTATAAATATGGACATAAGTTTACCCAGGACACCCAACTAATTGAGGACGTGATCCAGGATTTGTTTGTACAGATTTGGGGGATGAGGGAAAATATACAGATAAAAAAGTCGACTAAATTTTATTTATTGGCATCTTTCCGCAGGGAACTAATCAAAAGGTTGAAAACCTCCCGTAAAAATGAATCATTGGATGAAATTCATTCGAAACTTATTTGGGAAACCTCCTTTCAGGAAATCCTTGAGGAGAATCAGATTATTTTAGAATCCAGGAACAAAATCAGTCAGGCCCTTGAACAAATACCACTTAGACAAAAGGAAGCCATTTATCTGAGGTATATCCAGGAACTTTCCTATGAAGAAATCTCGGAAATAATGGATGTTCAGGTACCCTCCGTATATAACCTGATATTCAAAGGCTTAAAAATGTTGAAAAAGATACTTTCATTTACCAGAACTTCTACAAAATTTACTGGGTTCCTGTTTTTCTTTTTTCAATAAACTGCTTTTGAATTTATTATTATTGTAGTCCACGAAATAATTTTTTAATTTTTCTGTAATATTTATTTTTTTATTGGATTTGGAGATGAGATTTCCCACTGAAATCGCTCTCTGTAAGTAAAGGTTCAATAATGCAAGATTTCAGATCCATAGGTGATTTTATTGACGATGCTTCTTTCAGGGATTGGGTCTTAAAAAATGATCCAAAGAGCGGGGTGTTTTGGAGGAACTGGCTATTGGAAAACCCGGATAAAAAGGAAGTGCTTATGGGAGCAAAAGCTGTCCTTTTAGAGCTTGACCAATCCGGGAATGATTGGAATTCTGAAAAGGAGCGGGTTTTGTATCAGAAAATTCACAGGAGGATTAATCAAAAGCCTGTTTACCCCACCCTGGCACAGAATAAGACCGGTTACAGCTTTGCTTTCCAATATAGGGCCAAAGCAGCCATTATATCCTTTTTATTGCTGGTTTCCGTTTTGGGTTTTTTGCACATGGAAACTTCTTCGGAAAAGGAGTCGGATATTAGTGCCATGATTCAGGAAAAAGACCAATGGAATACCAAGTCCAATCCAAAAGGACAAAAATCCAAAATCCATTTACCGGATGGGTCCACGGTCATATTGAATGCCGACAGTGAGATTCGATACCGTACTGATTTCGGGAAATCCGACAGGGATATATTTTTAAAAGGGGAATCTTTTTTTGAGGTGGCAAAGGATAGCCTGTTGCCCTTTAGGGTTTATAGCGGAGAACTCGTTACCACGGCCATGGGCACTTCCTTCAATATCAATTCCTATGACAAGGAAAGGGTGAAGGTACAACTGGCTACGGGCAAGGTAAAAGTGTCCAATGAAAATCAGGAAAGCGAACCGGTTTTTCTTCATCCTGGTGAGGAAGTTATCCGGGAAGGGCAAGGGGATTTGAAAAAAAGAAACTTTGATAGGCAAAATGCATTTCTTTGGAAGGACGGTACACTAAGGTTTGCGGATACTTCATTTCCTGAGTTCAAGATTACCTTGGAACGCTGGTATGGGGTGGAGATCAACGTGAAAGGCAAACCTTCATCCAATATGGCGATTTCAGGCGAATATCAAGACAAATATTTAAGCAATGTATTGGAAAGCTTAGGCTATGCTTATGGCTTTGACTATGAAATATCCCATAAAAAAGTAACCATAAATTTCAACTGAAAAACTTATATATGACATAAACTGTAAAAAATAGGCAAGGCCAATTCAAGCATGGGCCTTGCCCGGCAGATAGGAAAGTTTCTCAGGCTCTAACTATTTGCCATCGTTTCACTGCATTTATTATTCACAATAAAACATTCAAATTTATGAAAAAATCATTACATGCCCTATGTATGATCGGAAAATACTACCTATATGGTTTCACCCTACAGCTGTTGTTCATCAACCTGATCTACGCAGCACCCATCAATGCACAGGGTTCCCTGGATATGAAAGAGGTATTCCTGAGTTTAAACTTAGAAGAAGCTACCCTCACGGAGACCTTTAATGCCATTAAAAGGCAAACGGAGTTTTCCTTTATTTACGATAAAAGGTTAATTGAAAACTCCAATCTGATTAACCTTCAGGTAAATAACGAGTCACTTGAAAGTATTTTATTATCATTGGCTGCCTCCCACCAACTTTCCTTTAAACAGGTGGATGATAAGATAAGCGTCAATCTTTCTAAAAAGAGAAAAAAGGAAAATGCCCTTGTCGTGGAAGTATCCATAAGTGGTACTGTTGTGGACCAAAACGGTGAACCCATTCCGGGGGTGACTGTTTCCGTTCCGGGTACTGCTATAGG
>JBBDSB010000448.1:0-4762 GCA_040905205.1 Cyclobacteriaceae bacterium | reverse complement strand
AACAGCAATTCCCAAATCGGTTTTGAATCAGATCTTAATATTTTCTTGACTTCTCGCCTCATTCGTCTGACCTATTCAAGGAATTTTGGTCGGTCCGGTATTAAATCAGTGAAGAAAGCTGCCGGATCTGAAGAAGAAAGGAAAAGGGTTCAGTAGAAGAATTGTATGGGGGGTAAAAAATCCGCTATCCTGCCAGTAGCCTTGGTTATTAGCAGCCGTGAATTTTGTCCGCGAAAACAAACTGATACTGGCCGTAAAAGCCAGGGGACACAGTTTCACTGCTCTTTTTTTTTGCACTGCTCCATATAGCCCATCCCAGAAACAGGATAAGCTGGATTTAACCTTTAGCAAATCCTTCAATTATGACTTTGAGGTGACCACACCACATTGAGTATCCGATCGAATCAAATGGGGCAAGCATTAGAAAACAAAATGCTGTATAGTTCCCCATTTACTTCCAGATAAATAGGAAAGGAAGCTATTCTACTTTTTCATTCTGGCGGGAATGGAAACTTTTAATCAATTGCAACATCCCTACTACCATTTGAAACATCTGTACTAACCCCCACCTGACCAAAGTCTGTAAATTCCCAATCCGTTTTATCGTTCACTTTCTTGGATTTTATAGTAAATAATATATAGTAAATAATATTAGTTTCAGGAATGAAAAGGGTTTAGTTATGAAACACTTTTTTCTATTATTCTTATGTTTTGAACTGCCCGCCCTCCTTTGTGCACAAAACCAAATTAGCGGAACGGTCCAGAACGTCAATGGAACACCCCTGCCTTTTGCCAATGTATTGCTTTTGTCCGATAAAGACTCCTCTTTGGTAAAAGGTGCGGTTTCCGAAACCAAAGGAAATTTTTATTTCAACCAGGTACCACCCAATAAATATTTAATATCAATCACCTCAGTGGGTTTTCACAGCTACCTGGATCGGATTAAGATGCCCCTTGATGAGCAATTTATGTTACCTCCTGCTATCCTTAAGGAACTTGAAGAAGAATTGGAAGAAGTAACCGTCACTGCCCAGAAACCCCTGTATGAAAAACAAACCGACCGCATGGTGGTGAATGTGCAGGAAAGCATCACCGCAGCAGGGAGTTCCGTCTTGGAGGTGCTGTCCAGATCTCCCGGTGTGTTGGTCAATCAGCAACAATACAATATCACGCTGAATGGCCGGGAGGGGGTAATGGTGATGGTCAACAATACCCTAACCAGAATGCCCATGGAGTCCGTTATGCAGATGCTGGAGGGGATGAGTGCGGCCAATGTGGAGAAAATAGAGCTGATTTCCCAGCCCCCTCCCACCTGGATGCCGAAGGAGGTGGTGGGGTCATACATATTGTGATGAGAGAAAATACGGAACTGGGAACCAATGGCAACTTTGGGCTAAATGCAGGAATGAAAAGGGGTGAAGTGCTGGGGGCCAATTTCAATATCAGCCACAGGGGGAACTCATTTTCCGTTTTTGCTGAATATGCCTATTTACAAATGCGCAATGTACGTTTATGGAACAATGGTTTTTATTCCAGGAACCAGACTGTAAACTTTAAATCGAATACGGACCGCAATGAATTCAGTCAATCCCATCAATTTAGAGCAGGAATTGAAAAAACTTTTCATGAAAATACCCACATGGCGGCTTATTTTAACCTGAACCGCACCGATAAAACATTTGTAGGAGAGGGAATTTCAACACTTCAGGCCGAAGATGCCTTGATTTTGGGGGACATTTGGTACCGCGAATTAAGAAATAACAACAACCGTGGAGCTCACTTCCATATTTCCCATCAGCTTCATGCCAAACACAGATTTAGAATGGACTATGATTGGGTATATCTTCAACTTGACAATCCCACTACCTATGACAACACACTCCAATACAATCAGGATACAACTAAGTTTACAATTGATTTAGATAGTCATACCCCCATGAACTTTCAAGTCGCTTCCCTGGCCTACCAGTTCCAGCCTGCTGCTCCTCTGAACATCAAAGCAGGGGTAAAAAAGACCTGGATGAATTTTGAGAATAGCCTGCAGTCTTACAGGGACCTCAATGGTACCAGGCAATTTGATCCATTCTTTTCAAATTTGGCACAGATTGAAGAAAATATTTCTGCAGCCTATATCAATGGAGACTGGCAGATAAGTGATTACTGGCAGGTAAAAGCAGGGTTGAGATTCGAACATACAATAACGGATATGAGATTAATAGAGGAGGGAAAATGGGATACTATATATAGGAATTATAAAAATATTTTCCCAAATCTAATGCTTCAAAAAAAATTGACTGAAAAAGCAACACTGATATTGGGTTATTCCAGAAGAATTAACCGTCCAAGCCTGAATGATTTGGTACCCCTAATATTATTGATTAATCAGAACACGCATTTTATTGGCAATCCATCCCTTTTGCCTGGGCTTATTGATAATTATAAGTTGGATTTTAAGTACAACAGGATGTCATTATCCTTTGAACACAGTAATACTAAAAATGCTATTGCTCCCTATCAGCCTCGTTTTGATCCGGAACAGGAGCTGCTTATTATGAGCCCTGAAAATTTACGATTTCTTCAAAACACCGGTCTGTTTTCAACACGCCATGGATCCTATCAGCCAATTGGGACTTGCAGGCCAATATCCTGGTTCAACAAACCCGTTTCGAAACCACCCATTTGGCAATAAATCAAAGGCATTCCTTTTTCAATCTCAACCTTAACCTGGTCAATACCATTGAAATGGGAAAGGGCTAAGTTGCGGAGTTGGGAGGAAATTTCCAATCCAACAGAAATTGGGGGCTATGGATGTTTCGGCCAGTAGGTTCCCTGAACCTCGGATTGCAAAAGAAATTCAGTGAGGACAGGGGCACTTTAAGGTTGGCGGTTACAGACTTACTCAATACCGATACCATTTTGCTTGATACCGAATTTTTTGCACCTCCCTTTTACACCTATGTAGATCATTACCCTAGGAAAAGAACGATTACCGTAAGTTATTCAAGGTCAATTGGTAATAAAAAGCTGAAAGCCGTAAAAGTAGCATCCTCCTCGGAAGAAGACAGGAAAAGGATGGAAGTGGATTAATTATCGGGAACACGAATTTTTAGGATAGAAATTTTCACCGACTTACCCGGAATTTTTGACAGACATTTTCTTGAAAGAACAATATTTACTGAAGATTTGTATCTTTAATGAAAAAAAATTGAAATGCCGACAATTTCAATGTTTTTCGGAATTATTATTAGAATGTATTATGGACCAAAGGAACATAATCCACCGCACATTCACGCCTATTACCAAGATGTTGCAATTACAATTCGGATTGAAGATTGTGAGGTAATGCATGGTAAGATTCCGTCCAGGCAGTTAAGATTAATTTTGGCATGGATAGAAATTCACCGAGAAGAATTATTAGCGAATTGGACATTATGCCAGAATGGTGAAAAGCCATTCCAGATTGACCCATTAAAATAAAGAAATATGTACCTGGCTGTTAAAGACGTAAAACCTCAATCTAATTATCTTTTATTGTTGACTTTTGAAAATGGAGAAAAAAGGCAATTTGATGTCAAGCCTTATCTGAATTGCGGAATATTTCAGGAGCTGAAAGATGAGCATCTTTTCAAAACCGTAAGAAAAAGTTTTGATACTATTGAGTGGGCCAATGAAGCAGACTTTGACCCTGAATTCTTGTATGAGAAGAGTCAAAAAGTGGAATAAAAGTTAACCTGTGGCAAGAAAAAAAATAAGTAGTGGTTTATTTGAATATTCGTTGGTCAAATGGAAATTTCTCGATTTTACTTATAAAAATTTTATTAAATTCTTTATGGCTGGGATTTATCAGGACATTATAATCTCCTTGGGTAACAACAGATAGTATAATTAATAGACAATGTTTGTTTTCAATTACAAAATGATCGCCAATTTTTTGAGTAGAAACAGGATGAGGAAAATCCCTCCAATCAGCAGGCAGGTCATCAACAGCAACTTCTTTAAATGAAATGTGATCGGGAATATTTATGGTTACCATCCTATAATCATCGGGTAAAGTGGCGAGGGTTAAATGAACTGCGACTTCCGCCATTTCTAAAGATCTATTTCTGGCGGTATAAATGAGTTCAACACCAACGGAATTCCAACGAGCACCCATAATTGCAGCTCCTTGTCCTGATAAATGGGTTGAAAATTTATCTCTAGCGAGTCGAAATACCTCCATCTCATACGAGAATTGATTTATTTCCATTCAATTGCCCCCCGCTTTAGCCGGAGGCCATATGGATTTAATTATCCTTTTTGTCTTTAGCCAAATCTTTTATCCCCTGAGCAAATATCTTTTGGCTAAAGCCAATTTGCATCTGGCCTGTTTCCGGAATGGGCTAAAGCCGCATTCCTATTGAATCCAATGAATCAGGATATATTCAAAATTTCAATCTTAATTTATTTGATCGCCATTTTTTCCATTGGACAAAGCCTGATTTCTATCCATTCAATTGCCTCCTGCTTTAGCTGGAGGCAATATAGATTTAAAAACCTCTTTTGCTTTAGCCAAATCTTTTATCCCCTGTGCAAATATTTTTTGGCTAAAGCCAATTTGCATCTGGCCTGTCTCCGGAATGGGCTAAAGCCACATTCCTATTGAATCCAATGAATCAGCCATTTTTTTCAATTGGAATAGGTCTATCATCCGCTTTGAATGATTTATTTTTTCAAAATTGCACGATAGACATTTTCTGCATGATCATATGCCGATCTTGCGTCC
>JBBDSB010000447.1:13211-27890 GCA_040905205.1 Cyclobacteriaceae bacterium | reverse complement strand
TGACCTAATTCTTAAATGCGACGAAGCAATCTCTTTATGTAATCTTTTAATTTAAGAGAACGAGCCTCATAGCTGAAGAGATTGCTTCGGATTCATATCGAATATTTGAACATTAAAATTCAATTTCGAATCCTCGCAATGACGCAGCCCGCTGCGCTCGAATATGACGGCGAATACGTCATCGGAAATAACTCACGTTTCAATGCTATTTTTGATGCTGTTCAAAAACAAAGACGCCCTTTTTATTGGCTACGATGATATCTATTAAACCATTTCCATTCATGTCTTCCGTGATCAAATGGACCCCAACTCCTGAATCGTCATCTATCACATGTTGTTTCCATTCCGGTTGTTTACCTGGCAGGTATTCATACCAGGAAAGGAAAGGGGTATCGTATTCTCCAGGATCCTTGCCCATGTGAGCGAAATATCTTTTTCCGGTTACCAAATCAGGATGGCCATCAGCATTAATATCCACCAGTTCCAAGCCATGGGTTTGGCTAAAGGAATCATCAATAAGGTGGGTTTGCCAGGTAATATTTCCCTGGCCATCTTTGCTTTGCTCATGCCACCAGATGCCCAATTGGTGGGCGGAAGAGGAAACCACATCATTTAATCCATCCTGATTAAAGTCATAGGCATACATTTGGGCTGCTGCCTCTCCCAAATCGGCGGGATGAAATTTCCATGGGCCTTTGGTAGGGTCTTCAGGTGCTTCCCACCAACCTTCAGTGATAATCAGGTCCTCCCTTCCATCATTATTCATATCCCCCATGCCTAAGCCATGGGAAAATTGTGAGGTGGCTGGACTTCCCTTTTCACTGATAATAAATTTCTCCCATTTTAAATCATTTCCCTCAGATGGGGCTTTGAACCAAACCATTTCTCCACTTTCCGGTAAGCTTCCTACAATGTCCTTTTTTCCATCACCGTCAATATCAAAAAAGCCTGCCGATTCATTGCCCAAGGAGCTGGAAATCAGATGAATTTCCCAATGGCCACCCTCATTTTTTGGGTTTTCAAACCATTGGACTTCTTTCCCGGGAAAACCTATTCGGACAAAATCCATCCAACCATCCTGGTTCACATCCATACCATAGCTGATAAAAGCATTGCTGTAGCCTTTATCATATTCGAATTTCTTTGGTGCTTCCAGTTCATGGGGCTTCCAATTGGGCGCTTCAAACCAGTAAGCTCCCGCCAAAACGTCGTTTAATCCGTCATTGTTGACATCAGCAATGGCAACCCCTTCTGCAATAAAAGCCATGGTTAATGTATGCTTTTTAAATGAAATCTTGTCCGCTGGGATTTTATTCTCCTGCTGGGCTACCGCAGAAAACAGGATAAAAGACTCAAGAAGTAAAATGGGAATCCCCTTTTTCAGGATTTGAGAGAGCATTCCGGCATCAATTAAACAGAGGAAATGTGCATGGGATATTTTCATGGTTTATTTTAGGCTTAAAAGGTAGTGTATCAATTCGTTGAATTCATCTTGACCCAGATTCGTACTGAAATAATCAGGCATTAAAGTGATGGTGGAAGCAGTTTGCTTGGCGATGTCCCGTTTTGGAATGGAAAACTCATTGCCACTTTGGTCGGCCATGATCAATACCTGTCCTTCTTCTCTTCTGAACAAACCAGACCTTGTTTGCCCGTTTTTCAGGTTGATGGTATAAGTCCTGAAATTTTCTGAAATATTCCGGTTGGGATCCAGGACTTTGGTGGCCAAAGCATGGAGTCCCCAATTTCCAATCCCATCCAATTGGGGACCTATCAAGCCGCCATCATTGTTTACCTGATGGCACATGCTGCAATGCTGTTCATAAAGGGTTTTTCCCGCCAAAACCGATATTCCGTTTTCATTATAGTTTTCCAGCCTTTTGTCGATCAAGGCCTGCCTTTCTTCACTGATGGGAATTAAATTGGCTGTCAATTCCTCAAAAGCATGCACCTGTGAAGAATCCGCCTCGGCAAGAAAATTTTCCTCCACATTTCTGGATTTTAATATCCTGGCAGGGGCATATCCCTCCCGGATCATTTGAATAATGATGCTTTTACCTGATTTTTCCTTGACAAATAGGGAAGCTATGGTTTCCTGAAGTTCCAAAGGTGCCTTTTTGATCGTTTCTTTCAAAACTTTTCTGGCCGGATCATTTTGAGATCTTCCAACGGCAGTGGCTATTTTTTGGCGAAAAGAAATGGTATAATCTGCCTTGCTTAAAATTGGTTTCAAATAAATGGCCTGTCCGGCGGGGTCGATGTCCATCAAGGCGTTGGCAGCCAACACACGGACGTCTTCCTGCAGATAATTATGATTTAATAGTTGGTGCAGGGCAGGTATTTGGTCATCAAGTTTAAATTCCGAAGCGGCACTTGAAGCAAATTTTAAATGCCCAATTTCCTCCTCTGTCCAGCCATCGCTTTTTTCGGACAGTTGGTTTAATATACTTTTAGCCAGAGTGATATTCCAGTTCCTTAAAGAAGCAGGAGGTGAAATACCCCTTTGATCCAGCCCTTGTTTCAAGGCCTGAATTTTTAAAGTAGGCGTACTTTCCCCACTTGTTTTCGCAAATTGAATGGCATCTGAAAGTTGTGATATTGGCAAGTTCCGCACCATAGCGGTTAAATAGGGAAGGTAAATATTTTCTGAAACGGGGTTGTTTTTTAAATAATCCAGTAAAAAAACCCCTGCAATTTCATGATGGGAATCCGAGAAAATCAAGGCCATTAGCTTTTTTTCATCATCCTTCCAGGGTTCTTCAGCCATTTTTTCGGCTATTTCCGGGACCTGTGCATGCCTGAATAATGCCAATTTAAGTGCATAGATGAGGTGGGTATCCTGCTTAGGAGTGGCCACAAGGCTGGTCATGATCGGTTCGAAAGTATTTTCCCCCTGATGCCTGATCAAGGTTTCCGCTGAGACCCTCCTGACGTGGGCATCTGCATCTATTAAACCCTGAATTAGCCATTTCTCTTCTTCCACTCCAAACTTTACCCATTCTGCCAGAATTCTGTGCGCATGAACCCTAACTAACCTGTCTTGATGTAACAAAGCCTTTTCCAATTGGGTATTATCCAGTTCATTTAGCCGATGTAGTGCCCATAAACCCTGCACCAAATGCTTGGGATCGGTTTTTCTATGGTTTACCAACTTATTCAATGAAGGAAGAGCGGACCTGCCATACCTGTCTACTAATTCGTCTGTGGCCATCATCCGGATATGCAATACCGGATCGTTCATGCCCACGATAAGTTTTGGCATGCTGGATTTTGACCAATCGGTTATGGGCTTTTCTGTTCCCTGATAAGTAATTTTCCAAATTCTTCCACTTACCCTGTCTCGATCAGGATGATCCAAAGGGACCTCATAATGACCGATGATACTATTGTAAAAATCTGCCACATACATGGCCCCATCGGGCCCAATTTTGATGTCCACCGGTCGGAACCAGGGGTCTTTGCTTACCAGAAAATCGGCTTGCCGAATGGCATTGGGGGTGGATCCATTAAAGGTCATGGTGCTTCTACTGATCCTGCAGGTGACCACATCACCCGAATAGAAGCTGTTTTGGTAAGCTTGAGGGAATTGGTTATCGGTATAATATACCAATCCCGAGAGGGCGGTGGAGTTCAAACCATAATCCATCATGGTAGGGGCAAAACCCATATTGGGCTCTTTTTTTCCCCATTGCGTATAATTTCCCTCCGCAATCAACTGGTAAATTGGCAGGGTATGGCAATCAGCGGAATAATGATAACCCAGTGCATCCAAATCAGACCCAAAAGGATTGATTCTGCCATCACTTGTTTTTTCCACCCTGCTTCCATCCATTTTCACCCGGAAGGTGTTCCCTGAAACCATTTTTATGGAATCCCCGTCAGTACCCGATACCACAGATATATTACTGTAACCATGGGAAGCGTGTATCCATCCATCCAATCCCCGAAATAAATTATTGACCATGCCATGGGTATCTTTGGTCTCAAAAGGGCCCAAAATAACTTCTCTTTTGTCCGATACACCATCGGCATTGGTGTCATAAAAGCGGTACAAATTGGGTATACTAAAGGCGATGGCCCCTCCTTTTACTGGCTGTATTCCAATGGGGATGTTTAAATCATTGGCAAATTCAGTGATCTGATCTGCCTTTCCATCTCCATTGGTATCTTCCAAAATACTGATGCGGTCTTTTCCTTCTCCGGGGCCGGCCTTGATAGGATACTCGGAGGATTGGCTGACCCAAAGCCGGCCTTTCTCATCAAAGGCCATATTAATGGGTTTGGTAATATCAGGTTCGGAGGCAAATAGGGTCACTTCAAATCCTGCCGGCAAAACAAAATCTGCCATTTCATCTTCAGGGGTTTGAAATTTTGAAGTACGGACATGTTCCGCATAAATCGGATCCGGCTCTGTTTCTACATAGGTAGAAGTGTTGTTATTGGGTAAGTCAATTTCTGAGCTAATCTGTTTGGGAGGTTGGCAAGAGAAGATTCCGGCCAACATGAATCCAAAGGTAATATTGGGGTTTAAGGTTAATTTCATGTGTTTATAATTGATTTTTAATGGTCACATGGAATCTCGCCTGTTTGATAATCATCCCTCTGTGTGTCGCTCGCATCATGCCTGTCTGCCTCAGGCAGGCTCGATTTCATTTAATCAAACAAGAAATTATAATAATCTGCCTATCGCAGAAATAAACATACTATAATTTCTCCTAACTACCAATATCGAAGGATACCATTATACAAATGGCAGGAAATTGTTTGTTTTAACTTCTCCTAAAAATTCACTTTTTATCTTCAATGGTTTTCAACAAACCCAATCCGGAGCTAAAAAAGATTAATCCCAGTACAAAGAGAACCAGAATGGTTTTCCAATCATAATCTCCCGGTACCAGAAAAAGGTAAGCGCCATAGATTAGTCCAAATATTCCTAATATCGTCAATAATGGACCAAATATTCTTTTGAAATTCATGCAATTATTTTTACTTTAACATGAAACAAAAATTCTGCCAAGTTAACCGCATTAGAAATTGGTATCGGGATTTTTCAGATCAAGCCTTTGTATCCAAATGTTTCGGAATAATACATCATGGCCTTCAGCTTGCAATTTTATACCTCCTGGACGGTCTGTAATGCCTTTTCCGCCATCATTTCCACCATCCATACCAGAATTGGGGCCTCCCCATACCTTCTGAATGGATTCATTTTCGTGGATTTTTTCTCCATTGAAATAGATCGTTACCAATGCCTTTTCGGAAATTTTCCCTGATTCATTGAATTTGGCTGCCCGAAAT
The DNA here is from genome assembly GCA_040905205.1 of Cyclobacteriaceae bacterium. GTDB lineage: Bacteria > Bacteroidota > Bacteroidia > Cytophagales > Cyclobacteriaceae > Cyclobacterium. The sequence continues at coordinate 22,592 of JBBDSB010000447.1, read as the reverse complement.
CGAATATCATATGCATTCCATTTACCTACCCCATTGTAAGGATGGTAAGGTGCTGCTTTTTCATTGATGATGGCAGCCATTCCATGATCAGTGCTGTCCCCATCCAGAATTTGTATCTCATACCTGTTTTGTAAATAAACCCCACTGTTTCCCCCTTCATTTTTAATCAAAAACTCTACATGTAGCCTGAAATCGGTAAACTTTTGCTTGGTAACGATATCGGCTGCCCCATATTTCCCTCCTGCCCCTGCCGGGTCATTCGCGCTCACTACTTTGCCCTTATCTATAGGATCAGGAACAATTTCCCACTTAATGGGCAGCTGTGCTTCCAATCTCGGCCCTTCCCAGTAAGTCCAATTTTTGGTCAACGATTTTTTTGACCCCTTAAATAGCACATCAGCCTTTCTAGGCGGTTCAGCACCAACACCTATCTGGGCAGCACTTTGCTGTACGAAAATAAAAATTGACAATAAGGAGCAAATAAACACGAATGATTTTTGGATGGTCATATGATTAAGGATTTTTAAATTCCATTTTAATTCTGAAGATGATTTTTTGGTAAATAGAATCCCCTTTCTGAAAGAATTCTTCAAGGAAGGGGATTTAAAGATTACTGATGTTCTTCCCTCAGTAGATCGTTAATGGTTTTAACAGGATTAAAGGTAATCAAAGGAACTTCTACAAAAATGGAGTTCCAATTGGCCATGCTGCCATTCCATAATCCAGGAAGTTCCTGGGCTTTTAGGCCTCGTCCGCTTTTGGACTTTTTTGTGATGAATCCCGTTTGGGGATCCCTGTATTTTAGCAAATTGAATTTTTCACCCTGATAATCTTTTATGCCGCAAACCAGATCTGTTGGATTAAAATGGGTAGAGGCTTGGAATTTGGCCTTTTGATCGGAATCCTCCAAATTAAGCTGTGCTGTTTCTGCAATCTGAAGTGCAAGTGAGCCATCTTTTTCTTTCACCCAAAATGGACCACCTCCAGGCTCTCCCGTATTTTCAACCATCCCGCAAACCCGTATCGGACGGTTCAATTTTTGCTTAAGAAATCCGGATTTTTCTGCATTGGAATATTTCTGGTAAAAATCAGGCAGCTTTGCACCTAAAACATTGGTGTAAACATTTTCACCTTCTTGAATGATTTTTTCGTCCAAATCAGTATCTAATTTTTCCAATGTCCCAAAGATGGCTTCTTGTGCTTCTAGAAGTATTCCACCAATGGCCTTTTTGTAAGCAGTGGTCGTGTCTTTAAGTCGGTCCGGAACGACATTGTCAATGTTTTTAATGAAGACCAAATCAGCATCGATATCATCCAGGTTTTCCAATAGGGCACCATGTCCTGCAGGACGGAAAAGTATAGTCCCATCACTTTCGACAAAAGGCTTGTTTTCCATATCCACGGCTATGGTATCGGTGGTTTTTTTCTGTTGGGAAAAACTTGTTTCAAATGTTACCCCAAATTGTTGTTCCAAGCCTTTTTTTAAGGCATTTACCTTTTCTTCAAATTTCACCTGGTGTTCAGGGGAAACAGTGAAATGGAGTCTTGCGGTATTATTTTTGCCTGTGCCGTATTGGGCACCTTCCACAAAATGCTCCTCAACGGGTGTCCTGCTGCCCTCCTTATATTGGTGGAATTTTAGCAAACCTTTGGGTAAATTTCCATAACCTAAACCTTGATCTTCAAGGAGATGTTGGACGACCAAAGTAGGATTGTTATCTTTCAGGGCTTTTTCTATACTGCTGCCTGAGGCTTTTAATGAAGCATCCAAATCTTCGTAAAAAGCAAAATGATTTAAATTCTCAATAAATTTTTCAGTAAAGGGATCCTCATTTAGATGGCTGTAGTTTTTTTCTAAAAATGAATAAAGATCTTTGAACATCCTGCTGGCGGCACCACTGGCAGGAACAAATTTCGTGATTATTTTTTTAGGCGATAAATTTTCGTAAAGGGACACATAATGTTTCAGGTCATCTTTTTTCAAAACTTTGATGCCATTCCCAATGGTTGCAGTATCATGAATATTCAAAAATGGAAATCCCTCTTTAAAGTTGCGAATTTGATCTTCCACCAACGGTAAAGGCATTCCCAGGTCTTGAATTTGATTTTTTTGCTCTTTTGTCAACATGGATTTAAAAATGGTTAGGGTTTTATATTAGACAATCGAATATAGTAATTCCATTTGTTAATGGCCCAATAAATCCACGGAAAATTGGGGGACCAAATTTGCAGTTAATATATTTGTCCGATTTAAACTTTCCAGGATTCTTTTGTTACCCAGGTAATTCCAATGAAATTTTAAGTCAAAATTTGTAATATTGGGATTCCAAAACACGAATCAGAAAATTGAGGTTTATTTGGAGGACATTTGTTTTTCATATATAATGGAATTGGTGTTCCCTTTGAAATTTTGTATCTATAAAAAAATCGGAAAAGAATTTCTTCGCATAAATTTAAGAGTTTGTATTTCATGATCATGGTACTTAGAAAGACGGTTTTATTTTCCATTCTTGTCCTGTTTTTTTTGGTGGCTTTGTCCATTCCCTCTTCTGCCCAATCTGAAGGCCAATTAATATTACAAACCGGAATTCAATCATTTTACAATAGGGAACCTGCATTTTCCCCACTAATTTATTCAGGTGAGCGAAGTCTAAGTACCATAGCTTTTAGTTTAAAAAAATTAAACAGATCTGATGTGTTTCACATTAATTTTGGCTATGGAAGGACATTTAATAAATTTGGAGGCAGCATGGAAAATTTGAGTGCGGGTTTGTTGACCATGACCTACTATCATAAAAACAAATCGGCCGAAAAGGGACTTCATTGGGGTTGGTCCAATCTCAACGGATTTAATTGGAGAAGCCATAATGGTTTTCCAAATTATAGCCTTAGAACAGATTATTTTACTGCATTCGGGCCAGCATTACGGCATCTTTTGCCTTTTCAGTGGAAAAAACAGCAATTTCAATGGACAAACAATGCCTATATTCATGGTGTCGGTTTTAAAATACAGTCTGATTTTATCGGTGGGGAACCACGGGGATTTACCCAAGAAGACAGGAATTTAGTAACCAAAATCTGGTCTTCTTCCGATTGGTTTTTATTGGGAAAAGATTGGAGTATGGGATATTGGTCCACTTTATGTTGGCAACTTCCCTCTGACAACAGTTTGGGTTTTCAATACAGGCTCCAATTGGCCAGGGTAGATGGATGGCAACCGGTAAGCAGGGTGGCAAGTACTTATTTATTGGTATTAAATGTTAATTTATGGTGAAGGGGCATGTGAGGATTTTATGTTTATCTCTGCTGGTTATTTCTTGTGAGCAGTGGGTAATTTCCCCTGATCCTGAAAATACGCCTGAGCAGGTTTTTGAATACCTTTGGAAGGACGTCAATGAGCGTTATGCTTTTATTGAAGAAAAAAATTTGGATTGGGACAGGGTTGCCAGGGATTACCGCCCAAAAATCAAACAGGATATGGGACAATTGGAGTTGTTTGATCTGTTGGCCGAAATGCTGTTTGAGTTAAGGGATGGGCATGTAAATCTGACCAACAGCTTCAACCGGAGCCGGAATTGGGAATGGTTTGAAGGTTTTCCGAATAATTATAATGAAAATATTATTCAGGAAAATTATTTAAGAAGAGATTTTTGGGCCAGCGGCCCTTTGTTGAACCAGGAATTGGGGGAGGTGCTTTATGTCAATTACAGGTCATTTTCCCAGACGATTGCAGACGGCAATCTTCAGGCTTTGATGATCAGGGCCCAGGAAAAAAAGGGATTGATCATCGATGTGAGGAACAACGGTGGGGGAAGTCTTCGGAATGCGGAAAAATTAGCTTCTTGTTTCGTGGAAGAGGATACTGAATATGCCAGTCAGCGAATTAAAAACGGGCCTGGCAGAAATGATTTTGGTCCTTGGGAATCCATGGTCTATTCACCAAGAGAAGGATTGAAGTATACCGGACCCATTTTGGTTCTAATTAACAGAAGATCATACAGTGCCACCACCTTTTTCGCACAGATGATGAGGGTTTTGCCTAATGTAATCCTGGTGGGTGATCAAACTGGTGGGGGTGGGGGAACTCCTGCTTATGGAGAGTTGCCTAATGGATGGAGCTACAGGTTTTCTGTTACCCAGACCATCGATAAGGATGGAAAACAGCTAGAGGATGGGGTGGAGCCCGGCATTAAGGTGGACATGGCAAGGCAAGCTGAAATTAATGGTCGGGACAGTATTATTGATGGGGCAGTGAATTACCTCGAAAATCTCTAAAAGATAGCATAGGTAAAAAGGAAAATTTCAAAGATAATTATGGTAAATAACGAAAAAGACATACAGCTGTTCGATCATTTGCTTGAGGAAAACAAATTAACAGCTTATTTTCAAAGAATTGGTTATTCCGGAGAGGTCTCCCCTACCTTGGAATGTTTAAAAGCCTTACAATATTTACATCCACAGGCCATTGCCTTTGAGAATTTAAATCCTTTTCTTGGGCTTCCGGTAGATCTGAATTTTCCCGCAATTTTTGATAAGTTGGTTTCTGAAGGAAGAGGAGGTTATTGTTTTGAGCACAACCTTTTATTGGGACAGGTGTTACGTACAATAGGATTTAGGGTCAGTGGTTTATCTGCCCGGGTTTTTTGGGAAATACCTGAGGGTCTGGTCAGACCACGTGATCATATGTTACTTGCTGTTCAGGTGAAAGGAAGAGATTATATTGCAGATGTTGGTTTTGGAGGCACCTCCCTTACCGGTCCATTGCAATTGTATTTTACGGCAGAACAAGAAACACCTCACGAACTATTTCGGGTGTTGGAGATCGATGGATTTTTCTACGTAGAAATTAAAATCAAGGAAAATTGGAGGAAGATGTACCGTTTTGGATTAGAGATGCAATTGTTGCAGGATTATGAGGTCACAAGCTGGTATTTGTGCACCCATCCCACTTCATTGTTCAGAAAGAATTTGATGGTGGCCAGGTCCATGCCATGGGGAAGGTATGCATTACATAATAACAAGATGTCCATTCACCGGCTCAATGGAAAATCGGAAAAGAAAACCATTGCTTCTGCCAGTGAATTAAAGTCAATTTTAGAAGAGGTGTTTTTAATCCAATTACCTGATAAAGTAGGGATGCAGGAAAAATTAAAGGACCTTTTAACAGGGGATCAATTGGAATAATTGAAATTAGTTTAAACATTTTTGGTAAGGCTGGCCAAAATACCTATTTACTCCTTAATTTTACTTTTTAAAAAAATATTTTTATGTTAAGAAAAATCCTGTTTACTGTATTTTGTTTATTTGCCTTATTTGAGCAGCATTCCGCCTTTTCCCAGGGATTTGTAAAAAGATACTTCAATAATATTCTGAATGATACCAGCGATATTTCACGACCCCAGTTTTTGGTATATCCGACACTGGCCTATGCCCCGGAAACAAGTTGGGAAATTGGCCTAAGTACATTATATGTTTATTACGCCAAAAGAGATACCTCCAATAGATTGAGCGAGGTCAATGGATTTACTTTTTTTACCCTGGAAAACCAATACGGGTTATGGTTTGATCACGCCAATTATTCTAATGATAATAAATGGTTCTACCTGGGCAGGTTGAGGTTGCAGAGCTTTCCACTTTTATATTTTGGCATCGGATCGAACACCCCTCCTGAATATATTGCCAGGGTGGATGCCAATCAGATTTGGATCAAAGAAAGAATATTGAGAGAAATAAGGAAAAGTCTATATGTAGGATTGGAAATGGATTTTCAGCGGCTGGGCAATGTGGAATTTGTCCCCTCCGAAGAAAATTCAACACTTGTGCTTCCAAATGGCCACGAAGGAAGCACCAATTTTGGCCTGGGTTTGGGTATTGTATTTGACAACCGTCATAATGTTTTGAATGTGAGGGATGGGCTGTTTTCGGAAATTGCGGTGATCCGTTATAATCCATTTTGGAACAGCGAATTTAATTTCAGCACTTTGATTTCAGACACCAGAATTTATAGGCCATTTGGCAAAAACAATGTATTTGCAGCCCAAATGTATGGTCAGTTTAATTTTGGAGAGGTGCCATTTAACCAGCTTTCTCTTATGGGCGGAGAAAGTCTGATGCGTGGGTATTATACTGGAAGGTACAGAGACAACAACCAGCTTGCAGGGCAAGTTGAACTAAGATTCCTGCCTATTTCACTAGGTTTTACTAGAAGAGTTGGCGCAGCTGTTTTTGCCGGAATGGGAAAAGTTTTTCCCAGTGTTTCGGAATTTAATTTACAAAAATTGGTATGGTCTACCGGGGCTGGGATAAGGTTTTTGATATTTCCCAAAAAAGATATTTATACCAGATTGGATTTTGCATTGACACAAGAAGGATCTGGTATATATTTTTTTATTGGAGAGGCATTTTAGCAGTGCACCTGGTCAGAATCCTTATCATCAGCATTAATTTAAAAATATAGGATTAAATTTACTCTTTGTATATATCGCTAAAATCTTCAGCTCGCTTTTTTTTTATATTTTCCGGTAGCTCTCCTTTTTTCCAATTTTCCGGTTTACGGTATTTCGCATCCGCTTTAAACTGATCAAAGGTTTCTGGATCATTTTCTGCCTGGTAAACTGCTTTTAAAATGTAAAGCAGACCTAATCCGATTCCCACCACTACAACTACTATGGCATAATTTTCCATTATTTTCAGGATTATAATCTAAAATAAAAAAATTCAATACTAATTTCCAACATTCCAATTTTTTGATGATCACCTTTAATATTGAATGCCTGACTTATTAAGCCGATCTTTAAGGCCGGATGATTTTTTAATAATTCAAATTTAATGGAATATTATTACATATATTAGAAAAATCGAAGTGTTTTTATAAATTAATTTTTATGAATATAAAATAGTATTTTGTTGTATTTTTTTTGTATTTCATTAAATGCCATAATTAATAGGCATGAACCTATCATTGGTTGGGTGTTTTCTTTTGTTCACCCAAAGGATAGTTCTATTTTGAATCCATCTGCAAAAAAAAGATTTATTTTTGGATGGCGAGAATTTATTATCTTGTTAATCCATATTTTCATAGAATAAATAATCATTCACTATATTTAAAATCAAATCATGTTGGATTTCAATTTTAAAAATGAAAGAATGGTATTTAGAATTAGCAGGATTAAAACAAGGTTTCCCTTTTTGATTGTTTTGGCTTTTTTTTCATTTTGGGGATCAGTCCAGGGCAAGGACATTTTTGTATCCCCTACGGGTAATGACGGTTCCAACGGAAGTTTGCGGCATCCACTTGGGAGTATGGAGGGTGCCAGGAATCTGATCAGGAAATGGAAGGACGATGGTCCATTAAATGAATCCGTTCAGGTTATATTTTTGGAAGGAGATTATAACCTTGTCAAATCGGTTGTTTTTAGAAAGGAGGACAGTGGAACCACCGAATTCCCCATTATTTACAAAGGGCATACTTCTTTTTATTTTACCAATAATATTGTATTATTTAACCGAGGAACTTTGTTGAGCAGTAATTGGGCCAAAATCAATCTGGAGACCGACCATAATATTTATTGGGATGAAAGGATAAAGGACATTAACTTTTCCCATTTATCATTTTCAGAATGGAAAGCCATGGGTAATGATTTGAATTCAGAAATTATAGACCCTGGCTTCACTGCACCCTTACAGCATGATTTTACTTTTAAGAATAAATCAGCTATACGCAAAATAAATTTTAAACCATTTTCATTGGATAAAGTAGGTGTGTACGGGGATAAAAGGTGGGTTCAATTGGCCCAATTTGATCGGAAAAAGGCCATCCTTTTTGAGGAAATAGTAAGAAAAAATGAAGGAAATCCATAACAATAATAGCCAAAGGGGATTTCTTCTACGGAAGTAGGCAATGATCATTAGCGTATTAAAAATAAAATAATCCAATTCAAAACAAATAAAATAAAATGAGTAAAAATAGAAAATCTTCCTTATCGAGGAGAAAATTCATGGGTACGGGTTTGCTGGGGGCAGCAGGTATGGGCATAATTCCCAAAGTCAGTTTGGCGAAAAACAATCTTCCTTCAATAAAAGCAGAAGTTTTACGGTTGGGTTTTATTGGATTGGGTAGGCAGTCCATTGGCTTAATGAACAGTTTTATTTCCCTGCCTGATGTGGAAGTAGTGGCCGGTTGTGATGTGTATGATGTCAAAAGAGAAAGATTTAAAAAAAGAGCACAAGATTTTTACGCCGATCAACAGAAAAACATAGAAGTAGAAGTTTATGAAAATTACCATGACTTGTTGGCCAGAAAAGATATTGATGCAGTAGTCATTGCTACGCCGGATCATTGGCATGCCTTAATTGGAATAGATACCTGTAAGGCAGGCAAAGATATTTATCTTGAAAAGCCCCTGACTTTTACCATTAAGGAGGGACAGGAATTGGTAAAAGCGGTAAGGACCAATAATATTGTTCTGGCCACAGGCTGTATGCAACGTTCTTATTCCAATTTTCAACATGCTGTCAAATTGGTTCAAAAGGGAAGGATAGGCAAAGTCAGTAAAGTATTTGCATCTGTAGGAGGGCCTCCCAAACCTTATGATCTGTCCAAAGAGGAAATTCCTTCAGGTTTGAATTGGGATTTGTGGATGGGGCCTTTGAATGCAGACATTCACTATAACCATGAACTCAATCCCCCGATATCTCTAGACCCGCCAGAGAATGAAAAAATCTGGGGCGCCTGGAGATGGTACAAAGAGACCGGTGGTGGTTTAACAACCGACTGGGGCGCCCACATGTTTGATATTGCACAATGGGCCATAGGGATGGATAGAAATGGCCCGACGGAGATCATACCGGCAGGTTATGAGGGAACCGAATTCCTCACTTTTAAATATGCCAATGGGGTGACTGTGACGGAACAATCTTTTGATGAAAAAGAAACCAGGGGGTGCAAATTTTTCGGCACCGATGGCTGGATAGAGGTATCCAGGTCGCATTTTGATGCGTCAGACCCTTCTTTGTACCCTGTTTTAGCGGAGGGTGAAAGTTTGCAGGGTGGGGGAGGACGTGCCCACCACATTGATTTTATTGAATCAGTAAGAAGAAGGAAAGACCCTATCGCTCCAGTAGAGATCGGACACAGCACCTGTGTTACCTGCACCCTGGGCAATATCGCTTACGATTTGAATAGACCACTGAAATGGGATCCTTCCACTGAAAATTTTATCAATGACACGGAAGCCGAAAAACACCTCCATCGTACCTATAGGTCCGGTTATAGGTTATAAAGGCCTGAAATTCAATTGGGGGCAATAATCTGGGAAACCTTTTATATAAGGACAGCGCGGGTTTATTTGTTAAGGTTAGCCACGAATGCACGAATAAAAA
>JBBDSB010000447.1:0-13111 GCA_040905205.1 Cyclobacteriaceae bacterium | reverse complement strand
CAGGAATAAAAATTTCTTGGTGCATTTGGGGCAACAAAAATCATGGACATCTTTTTGATAAGGACAGCGCGGGTTTATTTGTTAAGGTTAGCCACGAATGCACGAATAAAAACACATTCGTGCATTCGTGGCAACAAAAATACCGGCCACCACTTGAGGACTGTCTTTTTTATAGTTAGTCAGGATTGAACGAATAAAAACAGGAGGAAATTCCCGAAAAAATCCCCCTAGCCCCCTTTAAAGGGGGATTTGGGTTCTGTAAACCTTTCGGTGGTCCTTCCTGTTTTATTTCCATTGGCCGGATCTTATTATTAAATCAGCGAGAAATACACAAAAAAATCTTTTGTGTATTTGTTGCCTTTAGAAGGTATCCATTGAAATTTAATTTCCTAAGGATTTTATCGTTTCCCAATTCCAGTCATTGTTAATTTGGGAAATGGCATGGTGAGCGGTCATGTCAAACTGGCAAGGGACGACGGAAACATAATTGTTGGCGATTGCCCATTCATCGTTGTCTTCCCCTTTATCGAAATTGACGAAATTTCCGGCCATCCAAAAATACTTTCTCCCATTGGGGTCAAATCTTTCCTCGAAGTCCTCTTGCCATTTAGCCCTGGCCTGTCTGCAGATTTTGATGCCTTTTAAGGCTTCATTCCTTTTCGGGGGGAAATTTACATTTAGGGCGACCCCTTTCGGTATGCCATTTTCCAATACCTGTTGGGCAATCTGTAAAACATATTCTTCCACATGAGAAAAATCCGCCTTAGTGCTATAATCGCATAAACTGAACCCAATGGAGGGATATCCCTCAATGGCCCCTTCAATGGCTGCCGACATGGTGCCCGAGTACAGCACGCTGATAGATGTATTGCTTCCGTGGTTAATCCCGCTTACCACCAGATCCGGTTTTTGGTCCTTCAATACATAATGTTTGGCCAATTTTACACAATCTACGGGGGTTCCGCTAGATTTGTATGCGACTACATCCTGAAAAATTTCTTCCTCAGAAAGCCGTAAGGTGTTGCCAATAGTGATCGCATGTCCCATTCCGGATTGGGGGCTGTCCGGAGCGACGACGATCACCTCTCCGATTTGCTTCATCACATCTACCAATACGCGAATTCCCCGGGAAGTAATCCCATCATCATTGGAAACTAGAATTAAGGGTTTTGGCATTAAGAATTTTGTTTTAACTGGTTATAGTAGGCCGTAATACGCAAAAGGTCACCCCTTTTATCGTGAGAGAGCCTGTTTTTACGCATATAAAGCCTTACTTCGGATGACTTATCATCCATTATCTCATTTAAAAGTTCGCGCTTTTTTTGGCTGTATTTTTGAATTTCCTGGTCATTAAGAAAATAATAATCGAAGGCCAAACGTGAGAACCCTCTTCCCATCATCGGAGGTCCCCACATGGGATTCATGTACATTCCCCGCATTCCCATGTTGTTCATTCCACGGTTATCTACCGTAATGTATTCCCGGCAGAGTAAAGTGATGTTTTCACCTTCCGTCAATAATTCAAAGAAAATCGGGGTTTCATAATCGGAATTAATGGCATATGGCAGGCTGTAAAAAACACGGATACCTCCATAGTATTCATCAAATATTTCAAAATGACTAATAGATGCGGAACTGAAAGTTTCCACCACATCATTCTGTACCTGAACGATATTTGTTTCCATATCATACTTTACTTTCCCTTCTTGAATTTCTCCGGATGCAAGGAAAACTTTACCGTCATGCCATACCTGGGAGGGAAATTCCTGTCCTTGTGTAGAGAATGAAAACAACAAGGCCATCCAAATAAAATATATTGCTTTATTCATGATTCAATTGGTTTTGTTTCTACATCTAGTACGTAGTGAATCACCATTTTGTTGAAGGGAGAATAAATAGGCAGTCATTTATTTAATTTTTTCAGAATTTGATGACCCATTTTATCTCTTTTGGTTGTCAAATACCGCTCATTATGTGGATTGGAATGTATTTCCAAGGACACTGTATCCACTATTTCCAATCCGTAACCGGATAAGCCAACCCTTTTGGTCGGGTTATTGGTAATCAGTCTGATCTTGGAAATTCCTAGATCCCTTAAAATTTGTGCGCCCACACCATAGTCCCTTTTGTCCATGGGAAAGCCCAGGGCCAGGTTAGCTTGCACGGTATCCATTCCTTCTTCCTGTAATTTATAAGCTTTTAATTTATTGATCAGGCCTATACCCCTCCCTTCCTGGTTCATGTATAATACCACTCCTTTACCGTTTTCCTCTACGAGCTTCATGGCCTGATGGAGCTGTTGTCCACAGTCACATCTGCAGGAACCAAAAATATCACCTGTAATGCAGGAAGAGTGAACCCTTACCATCACTGCTTCATCTTCCTGCCATTTACCTTTGATCAGGGCCATATGGATTTCATCCGTATTGGTCTGTTTATAGGCTATTAGCTCAAAATCGCCCCATTCGGTAGGCAAATCCACACCAATTTCCCGCTTGATCAGGGATTCAGTTCTTAGCCTGTAGGCGATCAGGTCTTTAATGGAAATGAGCTTAAGGTCAAATTTCTTAGCCACTTTCACCAAATCAGGTAGCCTGGCCATGGTCCCATCTTCGTTCATGATTTCTACCAAAACGCCGGCAGGATACATTCCAGCCATTCTGGAAAGGTCAATGGCGGCCTCAGTATGTCCGGATCTGCGTAAAACACCGCCTCTTTTTGCCTTTAGGGGGAAAATATGTCCGGGTTTTCCCAGTTCCTCAGGTTTAATGGTGGGATCTATCAGGGCCTGTATGGTTTTAGATCGGTCACTTGCGGATATTCCCGTGGTGCATCCATGGCCTATGAGATCCACGGAGACTGTAAATGGTGTTTCAAAGACTGCCGTATTGGTTCCCACCATCAATTGAAGACCCAATTCGTCACACCTATCCTCAATTAAAGGGGCACAAATCAATCCCCGGCCATGGGTAGCCATAAAATTGATGATTTCAGGAGTGGTTTTTTCCGCAGCACAGATAAAATCGCCTTCATTTTCCCTGTCCTCATCATCCACGACGATGACAATCTCACCGTTTTTTATACCTTCGATGGCTTCTTCTATTTTATTTAGGTGAATGGTGTCCGTCATATTATATGTAAAATTCTTAATTTCTTTACGCAAAAATACTTATTTTTAGTCTTATAACTGCTTTTTCGAAATTATAGTTTAATTCTTAGGGGGTATAACGGTGCCCATTTCCCCATCAATGTTATCATGCAGGGATTTTAACTCCATGTAGATTTTTTGTAGCTCTATGATTTCGGTGATTTGCTCCCCGGGAAGCTCCTTTAATTTATCCTTTACTTCAGCCATCATTTTTCTTATGTATACTCTTTTCAAAGACAAGGAGGTCCGGTAAGTGGTCCTGGGTAAATCATCTGATTCTTTCGTAGTGAAAATCTGGTGTCTTAATTCCCAGTTGACAGAAATTTCCCGGGAGTGGGAAATCAGTGTGATCACCTCTTTTTTCAACGCTTCATCCTGAATTTTTAAAAAATGCTCATATTTTGGAAGGATGCCTTTTCTTAAGGCACTTTTATAGTGGTCCAGCAATCTTTTGAAAACAGGTGTTTCAAAATTGAGATCTTTTGTTTCTTCCAGTAAATATTCACATACATGCATTTCATCAGAAACTTTTTCAAATCCATAATTGATCAGGATCCTCAATAATTCTTTTTCCTGAAGGGCGGTTTTGTTCCATTTGTCTTTTACTTCTTCTTTAGGTGAGAGGGAAAGTAATTCCTCTATGGGGGTGTTGGAATCACCGGTACCAGGTTCCCTGGGAGAACGGTGCTTTTGGTCACGGAGAATCTGCAGATTCAGTTCGTTGTAAATGAGCTCCTCTTCCATTTCCAAAAGTTTTGCAGCCTCTTTTGCGTATACGGAGCGAACGATTGGGTCAGGAATTTTGGCAATGCTTTGCACCACCTGTTTGATGGCTTCAGCTTTTTTTAATGGATCATGGGGTGCCTCCTTGGAGAACAAGTCAATTTTAAATTGAATAAAATCTCTTTCCTGTTCCTTCAAATATTTTTGAAAACCCCCGGTTCCTGTTTTTCGGGAAAAACTGTCAGGGTCTTCCCCTTCAGGGAAAACCACCGCTTTCACATTTAAGCCTCCCTCCAGGAGCATGTCAATACCTCTTAAAGAGGCTTTAATCCCTGCTTCGTCGCCATCAAATAACACGGTGACCTGATCAGCAAATCTTTTTATCAGCTTGATTTGGTTCTCTGTTAAAGAGGTACCGGATGAGGCTACCACATTTTCCACTCCGGAGAGATGCATGGATATGACATCGGTATACCCTTCAACCAAATAACAATTACCACTTTGCTTAATGGCTTGTTTGGCTTGATAGATTCCGTAAAGCACATCGCCCTTGTGGTAAATGGCTGTTTCAGGGGAGTTGATGTATTTGGGTTGTTTTTTATTTTGGGTAAGTATCCTTGCGCCAAAAGCAATTGCTTTTCCACTTAAATTATGAATGGGAAAAACCACCCTTCCCCTGAAACGATCATAATATTTCCCTGGACTGTTTTCCCTTTCAAGTATCAAGCCGCCTCTTAGCAGGTTTTCCTCCTGATAGCCTGATTTTTTGGCTTCCGAGAGCAGGGTATCCCAATTATCCATGGCATAACCCAGATCAAATTGATCGATGATATTTGGGGGAAACCCCCTTTCGCGGAAATAACTCAGGCCAATAGATTTACCTTCTTCAGTTTCCAGGTTTTGTTTGAAAAATGTCTTGGCAAAATTTAAAACAATGTAAAGGCTTTCTTTTTCATTATAAGCCTGTATGGCTTCAGGTTTTTCTTCTATTTCTTCTTCTATTTCAATGCCGTATTTGCCTGCCAGATGCCGTATAGCTTCCATAAATCCGACACCTTCAATATCCATAATAAATTGAATGGCATCTCCTGCCTTCCCACAACCGAAACATTTATATATCTGCTTGGCGGGAGAAACGGAAAAGGAGGGTGTTTTTTCCTGGTGAAAAGGACAACAGGCCCAAAGATTTTGCCCCCTCTTTTTTAGTGGCACATAATCATTGATGACCTCTTCAATGTCTATCCGTTCTCTTACCCTTTCTGTAGTCTGATTTGAAATTGCCATGGATCAGTAAATTAAATCCAAAGATAAGCGGTAATGGTCTACTTTGGTAAAATATAGGCAAACATATAAAGAAACCATTTGCTGCTGTATTTGGTTTTCAATGGCATGGAGTTTAACTTCAATAACAGGGAAACCTTAATTATTTCATAAACCGATGAAATAATTCTAAATTGCATGGAAATTAAAAAAAACAGGAATGGAAATTTCCAAAGATAAAGTTTTAAGTGCCCTTTCGACTGTAATAGACCCTGACCTAAAAAAAGACCTGGTTACCCTTGGAATGATTCAGGACTTGAAAATTGAAAAGGACCATAAAATTAAGTTTAATGTTGTTCTTACCACTCCTGCCTGTCCATTAAAGGAAATGATCCGAGCCGATTGTGAGCGTGCTTTGGTCAAAGCATTTGGTGATGAGGTCAAAATGGATATTTTTATGACTTCCAATGTGACCACTATAAGGGATAATGCCCCTCTTTTGCCCAAAGTGAAAAACATCATAGCGATCGCTTCCGGTAAGGGCGGAGTAGGCAAGAGTACCTGTGCTTCCAATTTAGCGGTTGCCCTGGCAAATTCCGGGGCCAAGGTGGGGCTTATAGATGCCGATATATTCGGTCCTTCCGTTCCTACCATGTTCAATGTGGAAGGCCAACAGCCTGCTGTAAAACAAGAGGACGGAAAAAACGTTATCATTCCCATAGAGCAATATGGCGTAAAATTAATGTCAATAGGGTTTTTAACGCCTGCCGACAGTGCGGTGGTTTGGCGGGGACCCATGGCGAGTTCCGCTTTAAAGCAATTTATTGGCGATGTGGAATGGGGAGAACTGGATTATCTGTTCATTGATCTTCCGCCCGGTACTTCTGACATCCATTTGACGATGGTGCAGACCGTTCCGGTGACAGGGGCAGTGATCATTACCACCCCTCAAAAAGTAGCACTGTCAGATGCCACAAAGGCGCTGACCATGTTCAGACAACCTCAAATCAATGTGCCAGTTTTGGGCGTTGTAGAAAATATGGCCTATTTTACCCCGGAAGAGCTGCCGGATAATAAATATTATATATTTGGTAAAGGTGGGGGTACCCAATTGGCCGAAAAGTATGATGTTCCGTTTTTGGGAGAAATACCCCTTGTACAAGGCATCAGGGAGAGTGGAGACAGTGGTTATCCTGCTGTATTGAAAGAGGGTATAATAGCGAAATCATTTGGTGATCTATCGGAAAATGTGGCCAGGCAGGTAGCGATCAGGAATGCAGCAATGAGCAAAACAGAGGTAGTACAGGTAAAAGCCTAATAAAATGTTGAGAAAATATAAAGATCAAATTGAAAATGCCCTGGACTCCATACGGCCTTACTTAGAGGCTGATGGCGGGAACGTAAAAATAGTGGATCTTTCGGACGAAATGGTCCTACAGTTGGAACTAACCGGAACCTGCAGTTCCTGTCCAATGTCTACCATGACCTTAAAGGCAGGCGTAGAAGAGGCGATTAAAAAAGCCATTCCTGAAATAAAAAAGGTGGAAGCAGTGAATGTTGAAATCGCCTGAATTAGTTTTTATTTTCATATGCGCAAAAATTTGAAGGCACTGGTCTCCTTAGGGGTATCGGTGCTGTCATTTTTTATATGGCCAGTTTCGGATTCATTTTCCCAATCCCATTTTGGAAGGATCTTTCATCAGCAACATGATGAAAAATGTGGTGCCCCATATATTGAAAAACAGCAAGAGGAGGAACTTGGCATTTTCGGCACCAGGGAATTTTTTGAAGCCTGGGTGGAAGACAAGAAAAATCAACTTCAGGAACAAGGAACTACTTTTAGAATACAAAATGGAGATGTCCGGCAAATCCCGGTAGTGGTCCATGTCATTCATCATGGTGAACCTATTGGTATGGAAGCCAATATTTCAGTTGAACAGATTATGGCGCAAATCAGGACTTTAAATGAAGATTTTCAGATGCTCAACCCTGATTCTGTCAATACGCCTGAAGAATTTAGCGAGGTAGCATCGAGCGCCAGGATAGAATTTGTGATGGCCAGGCAGGATCCTGCAGGATTACCTTCCATTGGGATCCACCGGGTAGTTGGACCGAAAGATACTTATAATTTAAATGATGGTCCCCTCATTGGTGAGTTGGCATCCTGGCCCCCGGAAGAATACTTAAATATATGGGTGGTACCATTGACTGCCCCTACCATTGGGTTTTCCAGTTTTCCGGTATCCAATGAGCTTCCGGGTTTGGATTTCCCACCACCTACCCGGCAAACGGATGGGGTGACGATTGATTATCGTTTTTTTGGAAGTGGAGGAAATGCGGTTTCCAATTCATTGGGAAGAACCACCACCCATGAGGTAGGGCATTTTTTGGGTTTACGCCACACCTGGGGAGATGGAGGCTGTGAAGTGGATGATTTTGTTTTGGATACCCCTAATCAAAGCCAATCCAATAATGTCTGTTCGGCGACACCGAGATTTACCTGCGATTCCCGGGATATGATTGAAAACTTTATGGATTATACCCCGGACCAATGCATGACCTTATTTACAGAAGGACAGGTGGAAAGAATGGACGTGGTGCTTGCCTTCAGCCCAAGGAGGCATTCCCTACTTACAAGCCGGGCTCTTTTGGATCCTGTTTTATTTGATATTGATCTCTCCTTGGAGGAAATTTTATCCCCGATGGATTACGCCTGTTCCAATACCCTATCTCCTCAAATCAATATTACCAATGAAGGGATGGAAACAGTGACTGAAACGATTCTGGACATCCGTTTAAACGGTCAAACCTTGCAAACCAAGACTTTTGCTTTGGACCTTCAGACGGGAGAATCCATGGTTTTGGAATTTGACCCTATCACTTTATTCATTGAAGACGATAATTTTTTTGAAGCGGAAATCGTAGAAGTGAATGGGGCAACGGATGAAGATCCTACCAATAACACAAGACAAACCGTACCCGAATTGGTATCGGAAATTTCCCTGCCTTATTTTTATCGCGGACATCAGGAAAGCGGGAGCTGGGATATTGAAAATTCAGATAACGGGATTACCTGGCAGCCTTTATCACTTTCAATTGACGGGGTTTCCCAGGATTTATACTACCTCACCGGATTTAACTATAATGTTCAGGGAGAGATTGATTATTTGATCAGTCCGAAGTTTGACCTTACCGATCTTCCCAATGCGCAATTAAATTTTCAACTGGCCTACATACCATTTGATAATGATGAATTTCTAGAAACGCTGATTGTTGCTGTTTCCACAGATTGTGGGAATAATTTTGATATTATTTCAGCACCCTATAATAAATCCGGTACCCGCCTGGCTACCGGCCCTCCTTCTACCAATGAATTTTTCCCAAGTTCAGAGAGCCAGTTTCGAAGAGAGATTTTGAACCTGGAAGAATATGCTGGGTTTTCAGATGTGAGGATTGCTTTTGTCTCTCTCAATGGCTACGGAAATAATATCTTCATCAAGGACATCAACATAAATTCAGAAGAAGAATTCCGATATGATTTTGAGCTTACTGCGGTCCAAAGCCCCTTGCCAGTGGTAAATGGAGAGCAGGAATCTGAAATTCTTGCTATTACCAATACGGGTAACCTTAGCATCCAAAGTTTCTTTTTAGACAGGAGCATCAATGATTCCCCGGAAGACGTGCTTCTTTTTGAAGACCTGGATCTTGCACCGGGTTTCACCACCGAGGTAGAAGTCCCGAATTTGTTTTCCCAAGGCCTTAACAGGGTGGAATACACGATATACGAGCCCAATTTTGACCAGAATGAGGACAGTGAAAATCAGCTTACCCGTTTCTTTTTACAGGATACAACCACAGTTTTGACCCCCTGGAGGCAAAATTTTGAGTTTTCAGAAATATACATTCCCTGGATTAATATCAACCCGGAGAACAATGACCCAAGATGGGAGATTCAGCCTTTAGGAGGAGAAAATGAAAATGTGATGGTCTTGGAGGGCATGGAACCGGAGAATTCCTATTGGCTGGCTTCACCGGAATTCAGCCTTGATGGAACCAGTCGGGCCAGCCTTTTCTTTGATTGGGCAGCAGGTGGGTTTTCACCTCAGGGGATGTCCACTTTAGCGGTATTGATTACCACAGATGGGGGGATTACGGCTCAAAAATTATGGGAGGTGGGAGGCCAGGGATTAAATTTACTGGAAAATAATTTGAGGCCTGATCCTACCAACCGCGATGATTTTGATAGGGTTTTCATCAATTTAAACGATTTTAGCGGAAATGATAGGGTACGCTTGCTTTTTAGGTTGGAGAATCAAGATGATCCCAATGGACTTGCCTACCTGGATAATTTGGAACTTTTTCTATCGGATAATCCGGACCCGGTAGAAGTGGGCCTGAATATGGCTTTGGTTTATCCCAACCCCGCCGACGACTATTTTAATATTGGATTTAACCTGGAAGAATACGAAGACATCAATATACAGATCATCAGTCCTACAGGACAAGTTGCTTATGAAAAGGAATTCCCAAACACCCTCAACCAAACCTATAGTTTTAGTAGGGCCTTGTTGAGTAAGGGACTCTTCATCTTGAAAATCAATGGAGAAAACCTAACTGTGACTAAAAGAGTGGTCATCCGATAATACCATTATCACATGATTTACGTTTAGTTAAATAGATCAGATTTTCAATAATTGAAATTCTGGATCCTTAAACCCGAAATATGCATTAGGAATTCTACGGCATGGCGCACAAGTTTTACGGCCTGATAACGAGGCTTCGGGACAAAATCAGTCAATTGTTTCAGTTTTCGACTTCGCCATAGCGGTGCTATGCCTCAGTCTCCAAACTGCCTGATTTTCTTGCAATTTCAGACCTCAAAACGAAACCTAATGCAGAATCAGGGTTAAACCATTAATATTTATTAATTTTGGTCTGTCGTTAAAAAACAGATATTATTCAGTAGCTAAACATTAGCTTATCCATTATGAGCGAATTAAAAACCGGGTTGAAAAAGATTGGGATGCATTTATTAATTATTCTTGGCATCATTTCCATCTTGCTTTTCATTTTTTTTAAAATATACCTTCCCAATTATACCCATCATGGTGAAACCGTTTCTGTTCCGGATCTGGAAGGATACCATTATGAAGAATTGCAGGAGTATTTGGATACCAGGGATCTTCGAATGGAAATCAATCCTGACAGTGGTTATGTATCGGATGTGGAACCCCTGCATGTATTAAAACAAAATCCAAGGCCGGGAACCAAGGTGAAACAGAACCGTAAAATTTACATCACCCTTAATGCAGAAAATGCCCCCCTGATTAAAATGCCCAACCTAGTGAACACCCCTCTTAAAAATGCCCAGGAAATCCTGGCAAATTATGGCTTGGTACGGGGAGAAATTGTTTATGTGCCGGATATAGGACACAATGTGGTTTTAAACCAAAAGTACCGGGGGAGGGAAATTAAGGATGGATTTGAAATTCCTAAAGGGTCACAGATTGATTTGGTGGTGGGTGATGGCCATGGGAATCAGATTTTGGAAATGCCCAATTTATTGGGTATGGATGACGTAGAAGCAGAATTTTTGATACTGGGCTCAGGTTTAAGTATGGGAAATATTAATCATGTTGTAACGGATACCGTTCCCAAAGGCACGGTGGTCAAACAACTTCCTCCCTCAGGGCTAAATATGAAAACAGGAGAAAGGGTAGATATTTGGGTGTCTGAATTGGAAGAGGAAACTGATTTTTGATGAAGATGAAAGAGCTGAAGACTTCAGGTTATAGGGCTTTTTTTTTCCTGATGGTTTTTCTTTGTGGGGAATCGGCCGATGCCCAGTTCAGTCAATTACCCTTAATCCCCTCTCCATCTAAGGAACCGGCCGATTACAGTCAAAGAAGATTGGATGACTTGCTGGTCCTCCCATTTTGGGATGACTTTTCAAATGGTCAAATCGATGATTCAAAATGGGAGCCTATGGGGGTGACAGGATCCATGTCCATAGGCATAAACCCTCCCTCTGCCGGCATGGTTTTGTTGGATGGAATAGATGAAAACGGCAACCCCTATTCCAGAACTGTCCTGGAAAATGGAGAAGGAGATCAATTGATTTCAAAACCTCTTGATTTGTCCAATATAGAGCCCGAAAGCTCAAACACAGTGTATTTAAGTTTTTATTGGCAGGCAGGAGGAAAGGGAGAAATGCCGGATGCCATAGATGAACTGGTATTGTATTTTTTGGATGCTGATGGAAACTGGAACCGGGTTTGGGAACAGGCCGGTGGAGATGAGGTGTCCAATGACAGCTTTGAACAGGTATTGATACCGGTTAGGACACCCTATCATTATGCTGGCTTTAGATTTAAATTTCAGCACATGGGTCGGCTATCTGGACCTTTTGATACGTGGGTTCTGGATTATATTTACTTCAATTCGAAAAGAAATCCAGATGATTTTTTTTCGGAAGATCGTGCATTGACCAAATTACCCAGCAGTCCTTTTGGTAAATTTGGGGCAATTCCTTTTTTTGAGTTTTCCGAAGAATTATTGGTGCCTGTGGAAAGTCAGTTCAATAATTTAAGCAACCGGTTCCGCGCCATGGAGTTTACGGTTAATTTTAAAGACCATGAAAATGGAACGGTTCTTGAAAATTTAAATGCGGATACGCCTTTTAATCCTGTTCCCCAGGCTTTGGAAAGAAGAGATTTTGGAAGCAGGTCGCTGGCAAGCTTCTCAGATGAGCTGGATGCGCCGTTTGATTTGGAAACAGAGGTGTATCTCTCCACCGGAGATGGTTTCCTTGTTGATGATATCCAAGGGAACGATACCACCTTTCAGAATGGAGTTGATTTTCGGCTTAATGATACGGTGAGAAATATTGTTTCTGTAAGGGATTTTTTCAGTTATGACCAGGGTTTTGTCGACTATTCTGCAGGAATCAACCAGAGAGGCGGCATGTTGGCATTGGAGTATGAGGTCAGCCAGGAGACTTTTGTTTCCGGGGTCAGCATCAATTTCACCAATTACCTGCAAAGAGGGAATGGTTTGGAACTGATGGTATGGGATTCTTTACAACAAGAACCTGTCTACAGAAAGGAGGTACTGATACCGGCAGATAGCAGTCCTGAAGGCTATTCTTACTTTCCAATTGACACCAATATACGCGTTTCCGATCGGTTTTATGTTGGATTTACCCAATTCACCAATGATTTTATTCATGTGGGACTGGATAAAAGTGGAGATTCGGGAGAACACATTTTCTATAATGTACTTGGTGAGTGGGAGCAAAACCAGGAGGTTTCAGGTAACCTGATGATCCGTCCTCATTTGAGCCTGGCACCCCCAGCAGAGGTTCCTATTGAAGAGGAAGCGGAGATAAAATATTATCCCAACCCGGTCATTGACCGGTTGTACATTGAGGGGGAAGTTTCTGAATTGATGGTGTACGATTTTCAGGGCAGGGTGATAAATGTACAGAAAGAAGGTGAAACAAATCTAAGAATACTTAATTTTGCGCATAATCAAAGAGGTATTTATTTGATCAAATACCTCCATCAGGATCGGCCCAAAACGATAAGAATATTAGTGAAATAATTATGAAAGATGTAGAAGTTAAAGAACTTAAGGACAGGTTGGACAAAAAGGAAAAATTTGTTTTTATTGATGTCAGGGAAGTCTATGAATATGAAGATGACAATTTGGGTGCCTGGAATATCCCATTGGCCCAACTGCCCAACAAGTTGGAAGAGCTTGAACCCCATAAGTCCGAAGAAATCATCATCCACTGCCGTAGCGGTGCAAGGAGTGGCAATGCCAAAAACTACCTGGAAAACATCGGCTACACCAAAGTGAGGAATGTTCTTGGCGGGATTTTGGCTTACCGGAATTTGGAAGAGGAGGAGTAATACCGATTTCTTTTTTGGGGTAAAGCATCTGGTAAATAGGATGATGGCAATCCATCCCAATATTTTT
>JBBDSB010000446.1:0-4822 GCA_040905205.1 Cyclobacteriaceae bacterium | reverse complement strand
TCGCAGCATAGATAAGGTTTCCAACCCAAAAGGATAAGCCAAGTTGATGCGAGGGCATAAAATTCAACCATTTTATAAATTCGGACCGGCTTCCCCAAAAGTCACTCCAATGATCGGTAGACTCAAACCCGTGCCAATACCTCCAGGCATCACCCCCCTCGCTTTCAATATAGATAGTGAAGAAAAATGAAAATAAAGTATGATAAAGAAAAAGAAACTGAACAGCATAATACACATAGGAGCTTAAAAATTTCCTTTTGTACTGAAAATGATTCCACCCTAAAACAAAAAATATAATTAATGAACTGATAAAAACATTCATGTAGGCCGTAATTGAATATGCACCTGAAATGGAAATGAGAATAAATTGATTTTATTTTTTATGAGATGCGGGCAATGCATTGGTCAGGCTGCCCATGGAATGGGATTCCATGCCGAATTGCTCCCTGAGTTTACAAAAATGCTCTAAAATCCGCCTAACCTCCAGCATGCTTTGCCCTGGGTACCAACCATGGTTATGGGGATGCCACCAAAGATGGTATATCTCACCGGATGTTGCGGCAACTTGCAATTCCCTTTTCACCCTTTCAATTTTTAATTCATTAAAAACGCCCAATTTTGGGAGAAAGGGTCTTAAAAAACGAGAGGCGGGGATTAACACCGGAAATGGTGGATTTCCGGTAAGTAGATTTTCATGAGAAAATGATTTTTTGGTTCCAAGATAAAAAAGTGCATCGCCGGTTCTGAAAAACCGCTTGATAAATTTTCCGTCTTCGGGAAATTTCCAGTACCAATCTTTAGGATTGGTCCTTACCGATGAAAAACCAGCTTCTTTTGAAATTTTTAATGCCTCCTCATCATATTGATTTCTGGGAAATACCAAAGAATTTAATTCCTGTCCGAATTTTTGAGCAGCAATTTTCTTAGCAGCCATTAAATCTGCCTTGAATGTTTCAGCTTGTTGCCCGTTTTCCCGCGTATAGTAATGGGCAAAAGTATGGCTGCCCAGCTCCTGACCCGGGGTGGACAATATTTCCCTGATCGCATCGGGGGCGAAAAGACAATTCGGATCCCCTTTTACCTCACGGTACCACTCATAGGCAGAATACCTGCTCTTTGAATAAACAGGTTCGTTTCTGGGACTGAAATCAGCCCATTCTTTTTCATCATCGGCCATTAACATGCCAACAGTTGCCCATGTTACCGCAATATCATATTCCTTGAAAAGCGATAGCAGAAGGGGAATGACTTTCAATGTCTGCCGGTAATACGCCTCTTTTCCTTGTAATGGTTCTTTGTCAAACCTCCCCCAGTGCAGTTCAAAGTCAAGTGATATGATGAAGACGGGTTGGTTCAAAGTTTATGGTATGCCATGGTGGTAAATTGATTAAAAAAGCGTTTGCCCTGTGCGGCCCCTGCCCCTCGGTCCCCTTAAGGAGAGGTCGGCGCACTGCAAGCTACTATTATCCTGAAATCGATTTATATTCTTGCTGGTAAAAAAGTTTGATCCAGTTAAGCAATATAATTGGCTGAATGCACAAATCCCTTTTGTAAAGGGGGGAGGGGGATTATTTCGGTACCTACCAATTTATTGGTTTTATAATTAAATTTTTGCTTTCGTCTTAACCCCTCCTGACTTGGGTCAGCACAAGCTAGGCCCCCTTGTTAAGGGGAATCGCTGAAAGTAGATCTGGTGTTAATTTTCTAAAAGTTTTTTTTAGCCCTGCGCTGCCCCTCGGTCCCCTGAAGGGGAGGTCCAGCGCGCTTAAGACGTTTTGGTTAATTCTCCTCTCGTCCTACGGTCCCCTTTAGAGGAGGTCAGCGCGCTGCAAGCTACTATTAAATAAATTCAGGGTAAAGTTTGCAGTACTTTTAGGTACTCGTTTATGGTTTGGTTTAAATTGAAATAATTAAGTCCTAAAGTCCTGATATTATTTCGGTCTATTTTTTCTAAAGTCCTGATCCAGGGTAAAAAAGTTTCAAATTGGCTTTTGTCGGTGTATAGAAAACAAGCTGGTTGATTGCTTAAAATAACTTCAGTATCGCCTACGCCAGGAGAGGCAATGACAGGCAATCCTGATAAGAGGTATTCCCCGATTTTTATTGGGGCCAAACCGGCCAGGCTTGGCGCTTGTTTCCTCAGGCTTAATCCCAGATCAGCTGCTGCCAGGTAACAGGGGACCTCTTCAAAAGGTACTGTTTTGATAATAATCGCATTTTTCAAATGGGACGGGATTTTACCAGCAAGGTAACCATCGTTTCGGGTTAAAAACAAAAAGCGACTGCCTTTGGCTGATTGGTGGTATCTGTCAAACAAGGCTATCATTTCATCCAGCTTGTAGGCAGACCCCAATGTTCCGGTGTAGACCCATAAAAAATCAGTAGGTACTATACCCATTTTTGATCTGATTTTCTGTCTGCCACTTTGATCAGGTTTGAATATTTTCGGATCCCTTCCATTGGATACTTTGAAAAACTTGTACCTGTGGGCATCCCCAATATGCTCCAAATGGTAGTCAATGGCCTTTTGGGTTCGTGTGATTACCAGGTCAGCTTGTAGGAGGGTTTGGGTTTCCGTTTTCTTCAACCATTTGTGTTGAAGGCTGTTGGGTTTCAGGCCTGCAAAGTCTACCCGCTCCTCTATGGGAAGGCCATCAGCATCAAAAATCATTTTAATATTATTTTCCCTAATCCAGCTCTGTATATGATTAACCATCATTGCCGGCATTGTGGATCTGGGCATCAGGACCTGAATGCCATTTTCTTTGGCATAGGATTTTATTTTGGAAGCCCCCATTATCATGGTTAAATAGGCTCCAAACGCCGGAACAGGTTTTCTCCGTACTTTATGATGAACATATTGGACACCCTGCTGCCCGGCAATGGATCGGATCCTTTCCACCTCATTAGGTTCTGCCCAGGAAAATTGCATGACATGAAAGTCTGTGCCTGATTCCGTGGCCAGTCCCTTAAAAATAGGAAAAAACAGATTTTCCAGGTAATTGGTTTGATCAGAGTCCCAGGTGATGAAGAGAATAGCCCCTCCCCGGCCCTCCCCTGGAGGGGAGGGAGTATGTGTGCGGTGGTTTTGCGTATGGTTTTAATTTGCCCCTCCCCGGCCCTAGGAAGGGAGAGTGAAAGTGTTGGATATATTTGAAAATTTTTCTGTTTTTACCCCTCCCCGGCCCTCCCCTGAAAGGGAGGGTGTTCGTGATCGATTTGATTGGAATTTAATTTTATTACTATCGTGCACCAAAGTCCCCCCTAAAGGGGGGATTTAGGGGGGCTGATAATGTTTTCACAAGTAAATTGAATCTTCCTTAGCACACCGATTAGATTTTTAAAGATTTCATCATTTCTAAATCTAAGAATAACTAATCCCAGCTCTTCTAATTCGTAAGTTCTATTACAGTCATATTCTTTGGCATCCGTGTTTTCGTGAATTTCTCCGTCTATCTCTATTACCAATCTCAATCGGTGGCAATAAAAATCTACGATATATTTATAAATAGGGTGTTGCCTTCGGAACTTTAAATTTAGAATGGAATTGTTTTTTAATTTCTCCCACAATATTTTTTCTGGAGCAGTCATGGATTGTCTTAATTTTCTTGCCCTTTTTTGAATCAAGGGGGAAGCTCCATAAAATAGATTTTCTTGGTAGGTCATTTTTTGCCCCTCCCCTGAAAGGGAGGGTGTTCGTGATCGATTTGATTGGAATTTAATTTTATTACTATCGTGCACCAAAGTCCCCCCTAGAGGGGGGATTTAGGGGGGCTACCATCTCCAACATCTTTTCAAAATTCCTTTCCAGGGTATACTTTTCCATGACCAGCTGATGACCGTTT
The DNA here is from genome assembly GCA_040905205.1 of Cyclobacteriaceae bacterium. Classification (GTDB taxonomy): domain Bacteria; phylum Bacteroidota; class Bacteroidia; order Cytophagales; family Cyclobacteriaceae; genus Cyclobacterium. The sequence continues at coordinate 977 of JBBDSB010000446.1, read as the reverse complement.
TCCCCAAATGATTTTCTGAGTTGCCAATCCTGTATCAACTTACTCAAGGCAGCTATCCATTCTTCTTCAGATTTGGCCAGATAGCCATTGATCCCATGTTGCACTACCTCTTTGTTCATCCCTACTGGTGATGCTACTACAGGGAGTCCGCAGGCCATGTATTGGATCAGTTTATAGGCACATTTACCGCGTTCCCAGGGGTTGTCGGGCAGGGGCATTATGCCGATATCCATCTTAAGGATGGCATCGACTTCCCCGGCTTCGGTCCAAGGAATTTTTTCTGTTGATCCACTGAATTTGACTTGATTTTTCCCATTGACCTGGACCAGGATGATCTTAAATTTCCTTTTCAGCTGTTCTAATACGGGAAGGATTCCCTCCAGGTATCTTAATGTACTGGGAGAGCCAATCCATCCAATGGAAACAATCGGTTTGTCCTGGTGAATCTTCATGAGGTACCGGTTCGGATCAATTACGGTGGGCATCATGACAATTCTGCTTGATCCGGCAGCCCATGCCCGATCCTTTAGATAAGAATTGCCTACTGTTACCAATTCGGCCATTTTCATGGTGCGGTCAATTTTATCCGGCAAAAAGCGCTTTACTCCTGGGTATTTTCCCAGGTCATAGTTATGAAAAACCGCATCATCATAATCAACTATAAAACCTTTGGTTTTGGCAAGAAACCATTCAGCGAATGCGGGCAAATAGGGAAACAGTTCTTTTTCGACAAAGATCAGGTCGTACTTTCCAACGGTAAACAACTGCCAGGCCCTGCGCCAATAGCACTGCAGGATATGCAATATACCTGGCCGCCTGCCAGCATAGATCTCATTCAAGTATTTGTCTGTAAAAAACGGCCTCACCACCACGTTGTAGCCGGCCTTTTCCCATAGCGGCAGGTACTGGTAGGTTCTTAAACGGCTGCTGGCCCCCATTCTGGTGTATTTGGGAAGGAAAAGGATTTTATTCACTTT
>JBBDSB010000445.1:0-4830 GCA_040905205.1 Cyclobacteriaceae bacterium | reverse complement strand
AATGAATTTACCAATAACAGATCTTATAGTAATTTTTATCTATTTGGGTGGAATCATAGCTTTCTGCTCTTGGTTTGTCCGGATAAATCGGACCCCTTATTGGAATCATGCTGCCAATGAAGTCAATCCACCATATAGATATATAGCTGCCACAATCGTTGATCCTGATAAGTGGAAATAATTGCAAAATCATTAGACAGTAAAATATGATAAAAGGAATTATTCCTCCCGTTATTACACCTCTTGAAAATCAAATTAATTTAGACATTGAAGGTCTTGAACGTTTGATAGAACACATTCTTTCCGGCGGCGTTAACGGCCTGTTTATACTTGGTACAACAGGTGAAGGCCCCAGTTTGAGTTATGATCTTCGTTATGAAGTAATAAAACGGGTCTGTTCTCAGGCGGATGGAAGAGTACCAATATTAGTTGGAATTACAGATACATCTTTTACGGAAAGTATCCGGTTAAGTAATAAAGCCGCAGATGTTGGTTCAGATGCAGTTGTGGCAGCCCCACCTTATTACTTTTCTACGAATCAATCAGAATTGATAAGCTATTTCCGATCTCTGGCTGATGAGTCTCCTCTCCCGCTGTTTCTCTATAATATGCCCTCGCATACGAAAGTTCATTTTAAGCCTGAAACGGTCAAAACTCTTGCGGATCATCCCAATATCATTGGGTTTAAAGACAGTTCCGGGGATCTGATCTATTTTCAAAACGTAGTTCGTCTGCTTCAAGATAACCCAGAATTTTCCTTACTTGTGGGGCCCGAAGAGATGTTAATGCAATCTATGTTATCTGATGCACACGGTGGTGTAAATGGAGGCGCAAATATTTTTCCAAGATTGTATGTGGCAATGTATGAGGCCGCTCTTGAAAAAGATTTTGAACGGATGTCTTTGCTACAAAAAAAGATTCTTCAAATCAGCTCAAGTATTTATACAATTGGAAATTCACCAGGAAGAATTCTTCAAGGTCTGAAATGTGTACTTTCTTTGACGGGAATCTGCAGTGATACAATGGCACTTCCTTACAAGAGATTTGAAAATCAGGAAAAAGAGAAAATTCGTCAGACTTTAAATCGACTCAATGTGGAGGACGTTCTTAAATGAGCACAATAGACATTATTATTTTTATCGTTTATCTATTGGGGATTGTGCTGTTTGGTATCTCCTTTTATCAGAAGGAGAGAACGTCTGACGATTATTCAACAGGTTCTGGCACACTGCCATCCTGGGCAATAGGACTCTCAATCTTCGCAACTTTTGTCAGTAGTATTAGTTATTTGGCCCTTCCGGGTGCTGCATTTCTCTCAAACTGGAATGCGTTTGTGTTCAGCCTTTCGATACCTGTAGCGATATTTATGGCCATTAAGTTTTTTATACCATTATATCGAAAAGTAGGAAGTCCCTCAGCTTATACCTTCCTGGAGGAGCGGTTCGGCCCCTGGGCAAAAAATTATGTAGCATCCTTTTGGCTGTTGACACAGGTGATGAGAGTGGCAGTGATTCTCTATCTCTTGGCTCTTCCAATGTATGTTATTCTTGGTTGGGATATGCGTCTCATCATTACGATAACGGGAATTAGTGTGATGATCTATTCCATTTTTGGAGGAATCCGGGCCGTTGTTTGGACAGATGCGATACAGGCCATCATTTTAATCTCAGGTGCTGTAATCACACTGTCTGTGCTCATGTTTTCTCTACCCGAAGGGCCCCTGCAATATTTTGAAGTAGCAGCCGAACATAACAAGTTTAGCCTGGGCAGCTTTGGGTTGAGTCTCACGGAATCTACATTTTGGGTCGTGTTTATCTATGGCATTTTTATAAATCTTCAAAACTACGGGATCGACCAAAACTATATCCAGCGCTATATGAGCGCCAGGGATGAGAAAGAGGCAATTTCCTCTGCATTTGGTGGGGGGCTGCTGTACATTCCGGTGTCACTTCTCTTTTTTATGATCGGTACTGGCCTGTTTGTCTACTATAATGTGTACCCGGATCTGCTCCCCGCCGAATATCACGAAGCGGGTATGTCCGACAGTGTATTCCCCTATTTTATCGTTAACGGCCTGCCTGTTGGCATGACCGGATTATTGATCGCTTCCATTTTTGCGGCAGGAATGAGTACGATTTCTACAAGCCTTAATAGCGGTGCTACAGTTATTTTGAGTGATTTTTATAAGCGATATACAAAGCGACAGGTCAGTGAAAAAGAATCTGTACGGGTGCTTTATATTGCTTCAGCGATCATCTGTATTCTGGGGATTTTGATTTCATTTTATATCATCCGTGTTGAAAGCGCCCTTGATATATGGTGGGATTTGGCGGGAATATTCAGCGGTGGAATGCTTGGGCTATTTTTGCTTGGATATTTTTCAAAAAAAGTGACCAACGCACCTGCAATGATTGGAGTCGTTCTTGGGTTATTGGTGATTGTGTGGATGAGTTTGTCACCAGCCTACTTTACAGATACACTGGAAGAATTTCAGAATCCATTTCACAGTTATTTGACAATTGTGGTTGGAACTCTTGTAATTTTTTTAACTGGTTTTTTACTGTCCCTCTTAGGCAAAGAGTAAATTTTTAAACAGTTAATGTAAACGATTACAAAACATTAGAATTATGATCATTACAAATCTGAAAAATATTAGGGTACTTCCTATTCAATCCCTGTTTTTATTTGTTTTTGTATGCATTAATTCTGCATACGCTCAACCAAAAAATAATTTCTATGATTTTTCCCGTGCACATATTATTACTGTTGATGGTCTAAATAATGTCGAACAAGCAGCGGTGGAGATGTTGGTAGAAGAAATTGAGACAAGGGCAACTCATCAGTTGCCGGTTTCATCAACCTGGCCAGACTCTTCTATCCCTGTGATTGTTGTCGGAACCAAAGATTTCTTTAATAATTCTGGTCCCTATACTCGAGATGTATTGCAAGGGAAAGAAGATCACGAGCCAGAAGGATTTACAATACAATTTGAGAAGGATAAAAGGCAAGCTCCTACAGTTTTTATTCTTGGAAATGATGCAAGAGGCATATTGTTTGGCGTGGGATATTTTCTTCGAAAGATCTCAATGTATCCCAGTGTTGGAAATACTCCTGGAAAATTGCTTGTTCCAAATGATATAAAAATTGACACTCATCCAGTTGTGGATGTAAGAGGGCATCAATTGGGATACCGACCTAAGGTTAACTCATATGACGGTTTTACCGTTGATATGTGGGAACAATATATTCGGGACCTTATTGTATTTGGCGTCAATGCAATAGAGATAATGCCTCCGCATACGGATGATGATGATGATGGACCAATGTTTCCACATCCTCAGATGGAGATGATGATTCAGATGAACGATCTGTTGGTAAAATATGGATTGGATACATGGATTTGGTATCCACTAATGCATGGAGATTATTCTAAATCTGAAATCACTGAGAAATCTTTAGAGGAAAACGAACGTGTTTTCAGTCAATTAGCAAGGGTAGATGCTGTTTTTATTCCGGGTGGTGATCCGGGCCATACACACCCAAATGATCTATTTAGCTATTTAGAGAAAGAAGCAAAAATTTTGCACAAGTATCATCCGGGTGCAGAAATATGGGTGTCTCCTCAAGGATTTGACGGAGAGTGGTTTGACCTTTTTTTGCAATTAATACGCGAAGAACCTGAATGGCTGACCGGGATTGCTCATGGACCATGGATCAGGTTGGATATTGATGGGTTGCGAGAAGTTGTGCCTGATAGATACCCTATCCGCCGATATCCTGATATAACTCATACTATAGATGCACAATATTTTATGCGTGATTGGGATTACGCTCATGTTGCAACGCACGGCAGAGAGCCCATCAATCCAAGGCCGTTAGATCAGGCTGCAGTTTTTCATTCTGCTAATCTGGAGAACTATGATGCATTTATTACATATTCAGAAGGAGTAAATGACGATGTAAACAAAACTATTTGGAGTGGATTGGGATGGAATCCGGATGCTGAAGTAAACGATATCTTACGTGATTATAGCCGCTATTATATAGGACCTGATTATGAAGATGATTTTGCTAAGATGCTATTAGGCTTAGAAGAAAACTGGCTGGGTCCCCTGATTGGAAATAATTCAGTTACTTCCAATCACTTAAAACTACAAACCATGGAAGAGCAGGCCTTACCATCCGTAAGACTAAACTGGAGATTTCAACAGGTTCAATACCGATCTTATTATGATGCATATAACAGGAGCAGGTTATTGTATGAAACCAGTTTGGAGAAAGAAGCTATGGGTATTTTGCGAAGAGCCTCAGAGTTGGGCTCTTTGAATGTAATGAAACAGGCCAAAGAAATATTGGATAGGGCAACAGAATGGCGAATAGCAGAGGGTTGGCGGCAACGAATTTTTGAATTGGCTGAGGCACTTTTTCAAAGTATTCGGATGCAATTAAGTGTAGATAAATATTTTGCAAGAGATGTGATTAGAGGTGGCAATCTGGACTTGATTGATTATCCATTAAATAATCGCCTTTGGTTGGAAGCCCAGTTCACCCGGATTGAACAGATTGAAGATGAAGAAAACCGTCTGGAAGAGATTGACAAAATCGTTAATTGGGAAAATCCTGGTCCTGGTGGGTACTATACGGATTTGGGAAATATGGGGAATCAACCTCATTTGGTTAATGAAGGCTCATACGAAGATGATCCTAATTCTTACTTTTCTCCTTTTGTTGGCTATGCAGGTGGTTATAGTGTTCGTTTGGAAAGAAGTATGGATTGGAGGGTATCCTGGAAGCGATACATGCAAACCTTATATGGTTACCCTTTAAAAA
>JBBDSB010000444.1:0-4841 GCA_040905205.1 Cyclobacteriaceae bacterium | reverse complement strand
AGCAGATCCTGCACCATTGATCACTACTTTTAGGTTTTCAAAATTTTTATTGACCACTTTACAGGCATTCAAAATTCCTGCGAGTGTCACTATTGCTGTGCCATGTTGGTCATCATGAAAAACGGGAATTCCAATGTCTTGCAGAGCGGCTTCAATTTCAAAACAACGTGGTGCCGAAATATCCTCTAAGTTAATTCCCCCAAATACAGGTGCAATTCGTTTGACAGTTTCGATAATTTCATCCGTATTTTGTGTGTCTAAACATATCGGAAAAGCATCAACTCCGCCAAATTGCTTGAACAACATCGCTTTACCTTCCATGACAGGAATGGCCGCTTTGGCACCAATATTTCCCAATCCTAAAACCGCTGAACCATCAGAAACAATCGCAACTGTATTTCCTTTGATGGTATAATCATAAGCTAAAGATTCGTTTTTCTGAATATCTAAACAAGGTTGTGCCACACCTGGAGAATATACAACTGATAAATCCTCTTTATTTTTTACATTTGTTTTACTGGTAATTTCAATTTTACCCTTTAATTTTGAATGCAGTTCGATTGATTTTTTATTATAGTCTGACATTTTATTTAATTTATTTTTTACTAAAAGAAGCGTAAAACACGAATTGTCTACAACTTATCTGACGTATAAATTTCTTCGTACGTTTTTACTTCTCTGGTGCTTACTCTTCTATAAATATGTTTTTGCGTAATATCCTTTTGAGAATTTAATCCGGCTGCCGCCAAAAGTTCCTGAAAAGCGGCTACTGTATTTTGATGATAATTTTTAACACGAGTGGCTTTGTCTTCCACGTTTAAGCCTTTCATCAAACTTTTATTTTGCGTAGCAACTCCTACCGGACAAGTATTGGTATTGCATTGCAAAGCTTGAATACAGCCAATTGCCAACATTATAGCACGAGCCCAATTGCATAAATCAGCACTTAGAACAAGAAACCTAAATTAAGTAAGACAGAATCATTTTCTTCTGAATTGGAATAAGTGACTGTAAAAACCCATTTACCTATGGGATTAAACCAAATACCTCCTCCAAAGCTGTTATGCCATTTGGAAGAGCGCTCCTCATCCACCCAAACTCTTCCCTGGTCGTAATGTCCTAAGACACCAATGGATAATGGCAAATAATAAAATGGTATTCGTGCCAGTCTGATTCTTATTTCGTTATTCTGATAAACACTTGTTCTTCCACTGAATCTATCCCGATTAAACCCCCTTAAATTTCCTGGTTTTCCTAAACCCGCATTACCCCCGATTGTGTTTGCTTGATAAAAAGCAAAATTTCCCGATAAGCTAGCTGCTCCGATACGTGCAGCAAGCGTAATTAAGGTTGGTTTTTCAAACGAATAATAGGCGCTTAACTCACTTTTTAGATTGCTGACTTGCCTTTTTACAGCACCTAATTGCGATTGCCAATTGATTGAAGTCTTCCACCGAAATCCATTTTTCGGATATATTGTACTCTTAATTGTTTTAATATCAGCATCTATTCTAGCTCCAATAAAATGATTGTCATCAAATACATCCTCACCAACATTTACCGATGAATTAGTCAATATATTATTGCTAGGTTCAAAAGAAATATATTGATATTCAGGGCCAAATTTGATTATTGAATTATCAGAAAACTGGACCGTTATTCCGGGAAAAATTGACGCTTCGTTAAAATTTACTTTATAAAAATCATTATTGTCTTCAATTAAATTTGGATCGATATTAGTTTCATTTCCCAACCCATAAAAGTTGGTGAAGAAGTTAGGAGCTCTCACACTGGCAATGATATTAATCCCCATATTTCTTGAAACTTCCTTAAAATCATGCTCGGTTTCGAAGTTCCAAGCCAATGTATTGGGAGCAACATTAGCCACTATTTTATGATAAGATGCGTAAGGATCCTTTCTAAATCCATTTTTTTTAAAAACCAACCCCCCACCTAAGTATATGCCGTCATCGTTATTAGAACCTAAAAATACTGCGGGGCCAAAAAAATCGTATTTAAAACTTTTGAATTCGTATTTATTGACGTCGAGGCTCTCTGAGAGCCTATTTTTTGTTTCCTTACTTTCTAACAACGAGGTTGAACTTACATTATCATAGATATAATTATTTTTTGAAAGTCCTTTTACTTGTGATGAATCGTAAATAAAATCTTCGCCTTCGCCAGCTATGACTCTCACTTTTGGCGCTTTTGATGCATTGCCTTTGAGATAAATGAAGTCCTCATCACCTAATGTGTAAATCCTAACTTCATCAGTTTCATTGTAATAAAATGTTCGATTGTAAATTTCAGCTTTCTTTTCACCATCATCAGTTGCATCTGAAATTTTTACATTTACGCTTGAATCTTCATAAGTTACTTCGACATATTCATTGGCATTACTGCCCACTATATCGACCTCTTTCGCTAAAATCGCATAATATCTTTCAGCAAACTCAGTAAATTTATCTCTTCTTGCCTTGAGATTGGTTATAAGAAAATTTCCGTCATTGGCATAAACCTTGTCAGGCAAGATACTAACTGCAGATTCGATTACCTCATCTGTGAGCCTGCTTTGTAAATCTTTTGCTATTTCAATCCACTTTGCTCTGGGACTTTCTGTCAGGAATCTTCTATCAAGGTATCTGGCATTGTGATTTAAGCCTGCCAAATCTCTAATGTCTTCGTCAAACGACTGGAACTTACGCAAGGACCATTTTCTACGGGCCCACCAAGGAATAAATCCATCAAACTTGAAAAAAGCATTATCCCTGTCCTCAGGAATAGGTCTGAAATACTTGCCTCGGTCATCTTCAAATTCAGCCCATCTAAACTGACCATCATGCCGATCCCAGTCTCCTATCCAAATATCAAAAAGTCGAGCCCTTAATAAGTTTTCTTCGTCCACCCTATTATCATTGTTATCCGACAAGTCTTCTATTACGGACCTAGTTGATATGGCGTTTTCCGTAAAGCCAAAATCCTCATAATCCGACCAGTTTTCATCGGCATCTTGTTCTAGCATAGCTAATACACCACCGAATGCCGTTCTATACTTCCCCAATCTTTCAGTATCAGGTATGTAAACCATTCTGGGATTCGTATGATAGATGCCTGCTGCATCACCTAATGGGGGAAGTATAAATGCTCCAAAAGGATGCGACGCTGAAATTTGGTCTTGCACCACGTCATCAGCAAATGAATTTTTCAGAGTCTCGGGCAACGTGGGCGAAGGATCTTTTTGTATGGAACGTAAGGAGTATAACTTACCATTATCGGCCTCAAGCTTCAGTGAATAAGTCTGCTGACCACCGCCCTTATCCAAGATCGTCAGACCCTCTTTCGCTTCGTCAAAGTCCAAAATAGGCACTTTTACAGGGGTAGTCCAGGTATCTCTATAATGATCACCTAGTAAGAATCTCTTAAATTTTCCGGCTGCATAGATTTCACCTGGAATCACAATTACAGAATCAATACCACTTTTCTCGAAGGGTTGTTTGACACTTTCATTCAGCGAATAAGGTTTGGGAATCACCCTACAGGCTGAATAAATGAGAGCTATTCCAGCAATTAATATAAGATTGCGTAAAGTCATGAATTCGTGTAAATGAATATAGATACAAATGCAACCACGGTTAGAATCAGACTTACCATAAAAATGTTGTAAGAAATCGTTAGCAACTTATATTTCTCTCTGAGTACTGATCCCAGATTATATAAATCAACCGACATGCTGTCATAAAGCCGCTCCTGATCAGACTTTAAGGTTTTGAGATAGTCTACAAATTCCTGTTTTGGGATATTCAGAAAGTTTCCAAAAAACAAAAGGCTCAATTTGTCCTCCGCTACTTTTTTCATATCAATCTCTTTAGACGTGACCTTAGGTATGGCAGACAAAATGGCAAAAACAACTGAGGCTAACGATCCAATAAGTAACATGAAGATTGGTACTGTAAATCTCAGGTTCTCCACGATGAAGTTCTTAGACAGAGTCAAGCTAGCTCCAGATAAGGTAATAATTACTGATATCATCACAGTGTTAATGCTTATCATCATATTAGCCTTACCGTCAGCTATGGAGCTAAAGTTGATGTGATTCCGGTAGTTAGCACGATACAAAGTATCAATACCTCTCCCGAAATCTTTTCCGGTATTGACACGAGTGGTTACCTTTTTAGATTTAATAATGTTTTTACGCTGCTTTGTTATATTTTTAACTCTGCGCTTACCATACTCTTCTTTTGCAACCTCAGTGATGAAATTATTAATGGTCAAAAACTGATATTGTTTCTCGGCCCATTCAAGCTCAGTGTACGTTTTATCCAGATATTTTTTTATTTCTACTCTCAATAACTCTCCCTTTCTAAAAAATCTTTTTCTTCCTATATGAGCTATGTCTGCATCATGAAGTATTTCTTCAAGTTTACCTTTTGGTTCTTGATCTCTTTTAGTACTTAATATTAATCGATGTACCTCTTTCTTTTTTTCCTCATCATAGTCTTTATCGCTCAAAAATTCATCAACGTGCTTAAGACTTTTTTCTTCATGGTTTTGATATGCATCAATGTAGCCGATATCATGAAACCATGCGGCTATTTGAAGCATGTCAAGCTCTTCCTGCGTAAGCCCGCTTTTCTTACCCAACTTCTCTGCTATTTGAGCTGCGTCAAAGGTGTGAGATAAATTATGATATAATAAATCATCGGGTAGCTTATCTTTAAATAACTCCGTCACAGAATCTTTTGCCTGTTTGACTAAATCATTTTTATTATCATCCATTTGTAATTTCCAATAAAGACTATAAAAATTTTATTTTATAAGAGTATTCATTTTTTTTAATAAAA
>JBBDSB010000443.1:0-4915 GCA_040905205.1 Cyclobacteriaceae bacterium | reverse complement strand
AACCGGATACTATGAAGGAATCCAAAGCCCATTTTTTGGCTTTGGATGAGATCATTGAAAATATTGAATCTGATTTGATTCCCCTGGAATCTGAAATTAGCCAATTGGCGACATTTTCATCTTCACTTTTCGATAAATCGGATAGTTTGTCCGGTTTGGAGGATTCAGGAAAGTATGTTACCAATGATCAGGGCTATTTTTTCAATCCTAATACCAATAATGATGAAAGTACGGTATTCGTATCCCTGGCTTCTGAAAATAAAAGGCAATCAATAGAGGAAGTATTGATGACAGAATCCATGGATGAAGCCTTTAAGGAAGTGCTGAGAAAGAACCCTATGATTTCACAGGTTTATTTTAATTCTGCTCACCATTTCTCAAGATTATATCCTCCCTATGATTTACTCAATTCTTTGGAACCGGACATAGATATAACTTCTTTTAATTTTTATTATTTGGCGGATGAGGTTCGGAACCCAAGCAAGAAAAGTGTTTGGGTGGAAGAAGTTTATATTGATCCTGTTGGAAGAGGCTGGATATTGTCTCTGATCCATCCGGTGTATCACGAAAATGAATTAAAAGGAGTATTGGGGTTTGACATTACCCTTGCCGATCTGATGTCTGCTTTTTTAAACAGGTTTGATAAAAACCTTATCATTGTAGACAGTGAAGGGACTATAGTGGCTGGAGGGACAAACGCCATCGAGGCATTAAGTATGCCTCCATTAAAAAACCATACTTATCTTCAAACCATCAATTCGGATAATTTCAGAAAAGAAGATTTTAATCTTTTTAAAAGCAAGAGCAAGGAAGTAAGACGTATTATTTCAAAATTTTTACTTGAAAAAGAAAATTATCGAAATTTTGAAAAGGAGGGCAATATGGTTGAAGTTTATTGCCGTCAAATGAATATTATGAACTGGTATTTATTGGATATTCATGTTTAGGGCAAGGAAACCCAAATGGGATAGGCAGGAAAATAGAAGCACCGAAAAGTTTTGGTGGCTGATAGGTTTGAGTATTGCTGCCATTTTTTTTACCGCATTATTGGCTTTTTTCTTTTACCGGTCCCTATCCAATAACATGGTGGAAAACCGGAAGCATTTTTTAAGCAAACAGGTCGAACTGGCTTCCAATGAGGCTCAAAGAAATTTTAATAATCTATATGATGATTTGATATTTTATGCCAACAACCTGGACAATAAAATGTCAGGAGATGAGTCATCATCATCCGTAAGTTTGGACGAGAGCCGGATTCGGCGTTTATTGAATAATTATTTTTTCCTCATTGATACATTGTTCATAGAAACGGAATCAGCAACTTTTATGTATCATGTTTCATCAACGAATTATTTTTCAAAAAAACCTTCAAAAACGGAAATTAACTCCATTATTAGCTGTGAGGATTGTCTTATGGCAAATTCCAATAAAGGGAATATTAAAATGCTGGCAAAATTGGACCTTAAAGGGTATTTCGCTGACCATCTGGTGAATTATTATCTCGGACCAAATACCTTTAAACTGATTTATGAGGATGGAATACTTTATCAGTTGAAAAACGGAAGCGTCTATCCAAATGTGAGGCTGGAAGAATTGACCTATGGTTTATTGAAAAGGGAAATTTCCGGTGGATTACGGGGGGATTATGAAGGCAAAATTTCCCTGGATAGTCTTCCTATGAAAACCAATCTTTTGATTCAATACCCGTTTTCTCTGGTCGATATGGACAAAGCATTTGCCTTTGTCTTTATCCAAGAGCGGGTTTCAGTGGTTTCAGGTATTTACAGTACTTATTTTTATTTATTTGCTTCACTGTTTGGACTGCTCTTGTTTGTAATATATTTTCTATCCAAATATTTTAAAATCAATAGTGAAAACAATTTATTATTGGAGAAAAAATCGAAAGACCTGAACCAACTTTTAAGACAGCAGACACTTTTGCTACAACAATCCAAAGGCTTTCTTTATTATCATGACAAAAACTGGAAGGTTTACCAGGTAGGAGAGAATGTTAAAGATGTCCTGGGTTATGAAGTGAAAGAATTTATCCTAAAAGAAAAGAATGAGTTGATGGGCGGTGATTTGGATGCCTTTTTTTTGGCGGTTAATAATGAAGTAAAACAAAAAAATGACTATTATTATTTTGAAACCAAATTCATCAGGAAAGATGGTGAAGCCATACGTGTAAAAATATTTGAAAAGCTGTTCTATAATGAGAATGGTGAATTTCAAGGAGGGGTAGGAATCTGTACGGATATCAATGATAAATACGTAGCGGACCAGGAACTGATTCGCAGCGAGAACAGGCTCAGGTCAGTTTTGAATAGTCTTCCTGATATCATTTTTATTTATAATAACGAGGGTGATTATTTGGATTATTATGTTCAAAATGAGGAGCTTTTATTGCACCCCCCCCATCATTCCTTGGGTAAAAATATTAGAGATGTATTGGAGATTGATGATGACCACCAAGTCATGAAAGCTTTCCTTAAAGCGGTTAAGACCGGAAAAATGCAGACGGAGGAACTGGATCTATTGTTGGATATAGGCAAGAGGTACTTCGAGGTCAGATTTTTTAAATTGGATGAAAAAAGAATTATGTCCGTGGCAAGGGACATTACTGGGCAAAAATTATGGGAGAGGGGATTAAGAGAGGCCAAGGAATCCGCAGAAAATTCCAACAAAGAAAAGTCCAGTTTTCTCGCCAATATGAGTCATGAAATCAGGACTCCACTAAATGGTTTGTTGGGAATAACCGGTTTGCTTTACAATACTACTTTAACTGCTGAACAAAAAGATCTTCTTTCCATCATTGCCGATTCCGGGGATTCACTGATCAACATTGTTAATGATATTTTGGACTATTCCAAAATTGAAGCCGGTAAAATGGATCTGAATTTCAGCAGGTTTAGTTTCCGTCCTGAAATGGAAAGAATTATCAGTATTTTTTCTGGCTTGGCCGCAGAAAAAGACATCCAAATCGAACTGGAATTAGAGCAATCGGTGCCGGATAAAATCGAATTGGACAAGGAAAAACTTTTCCAGATTTTTTTCAATATTATTGGCAATGCCGTGAAATTTTCACCCCAGGGAGGGAAAATAGAAGTGTTTATAAAAGGTGAAATTCTATACAATAATAGCCTGATTTTGAATTGTAATATTAAGGATAATGGCGTAGGTATCGCTAAAGATAAGTTACCTTATCTTACCCAACCCTTTACGCAGGTTAATTCTTCATCCAATGGGGATTATAAAGGTACTGGCCTGGGATTGGCCATTGCCAATAAGTTAATAGAACTTATGGGTGGCGTGCTTCAGATTGAAAGTGAGCTGGGTGTAGGCTCTATCTTCTCATTTACACTGATTACACCCCTACGCAAAGAAGCAGAAGAGAGTGCTTCGACAGAAAATCCGGATCGGACCATTGATTCAGGAGCATTTGAAAACCTCGCTGATGGGTATCCGCTTAAAATTTTGTTGGCAGAAGACAATGAAATCAATCTTAAATTTATGGTTATGCTTTTGGGTCAAATGGGTTACGAAATAGACGTGGCCTTGAATGGTTTAGATGCTGTTAGCTTGGTGAAAGAAAAGTATTATGACCTCATTTTTATGGATTACCAGATGCCGGGTATGAATGGCCTGGATGCCACTAATATTATTCGAACCCTACCCAATGGGAAAGGTGCGGTCATTATAGGTTTATCGGCCAATGTTTTTAAAGAAGATATAAAAAAGGCCCTGAATTCAGGCATGGATGAATACCTTACCAAACCAGTGAAAATACATTCGATCGTGGAAAAAATTAAGGCCTGTTCCTTGTCAATGAGTAAAAAATAGTCCGATACTTTTTTCTAAAGTACGGTTTCAGGATCAAAATCTTCCAAATAATCGGACACCTTTTTCACGAACATGCCACCCAGGGCCCCATCCACTATCCTATGGTCATAAGAATGGGATAGGATTACCTTGTGCCGAATGGCAATCATGTCCCCACTTGAGGTTTCTATCACGGCAGGTTTTTTGACAATCGTACCCACTGCCAATATGGCGACCTGAGGTTGAACAATGATAGGGGTTCCCATTATATTGCCAAAGGAACCAATATTAGATAGGGTATAGGTTCCTCCCTTAAGTTCTTCGGCGGTCAATTTTTGGCTTCGGGCCCTAAGGGCCAAATCATTTATTTTTTTAGAAAGGCCGATAAGGTTATATTGATCTGCTCTTTTTATGACTGGAACAATCAGGTTTCCATTAGATAAAGCGACTGCAATGCCTATGTTAATGTCTTTTTTCTTTATGATTTTATCTCCCTCAACAGAGATGTTGATCATGGGAAATTCCTTGAGGGCGTTGGCAATTGCCTGTACAAAAAATGGCGTAAAGGTAATGCTTTCGCCTTCTTTTTTCTTATAAGCATCCTTAATTTTATTCCTCCATAAAACAATGTTGGTGAGGTCTGTTTCTACAAAAGAGGTGACATGGGCGGAGATATTTTTTGAATCCAACATCCTTTGGGCAATCATCTTCCTCATCCTGTCCATTTCAATGATTTCGTCCTCTCCGCCCATAGGAACAATGGTTTCCGAATTCCCATTGAATGAACCGGCTTTCCGGTTTTTAAGGTAGGTTAACATGTCATTTTTAGTTAGCCTACCTTCTTTTCCGGTTCCAGGGATGGAGGAAAGTTCATCGTCACTGATTTTTTCCTGTTTGGCAATACTGAGTACCAGTGGAGAGTAAAACCTTTTACCATACATTTTACTTTTTTCTTTTGAAGAAACCGTCCCCAATATCATGGAGGTATATTCCGGTATTTCTTTCTCTTGCCCGTCCCCAGCCATCTTATTTGAACCTTTCTCAACCTTTTCAGGACTTTCTTCCTTTAAATCAACTGTTTCCTCGATTTCAATCA
>JBBDSB010000442.1:0-28506 GCA_040905205.1 Cyclobacteriaceae bacterium | reverse complement strand
ATTATTTTTAAAATATAAATTTATTTTTTACCTTTATTCTTTAAAAGTAGCAGGGAGGGTGAATAATGTCAAGATTTTTTAATGGTTTACTGTTCATTTTGTTTGTGCTGGCTTTGATGCATTTGTCACTTAATTATTCCTTTGCTCAGACTTACACGTCCAATGGAAACTGCTTTGATTGGGGAGATGGAGCCTGCTGGACCAAAGTAGATGATGGATCGGGATGCTCCAATAATACCTCTTTGTCGCCCCCTTCCAACCCAGGAACAAGTTGTCCGGTTAATGTGGTGATCAACCATCCGATGAGCTATGCTTCCAGTTTAACTTTTGGGGGGAGTTTTCAGTCTATCACCTTTGGTACTTCAGGTTCATTATCCGTATCCAACACCATCACCCTCAGTGATAATTATACCTTAAATGTATATGGCAATGCGCTGGATAATGACGATTTTTTTCAGGTAGCAGGGCTTACGCTGGGGGCCACCTCAAAACTGGTGGTGGATGCCCATGCCAGAATGATTGTGACAGGCATTACCCAGTTTACCAAGCAGGACGGATGGATAAAAGTGGATGGGTATTTCCAAACCAACAGCGTGGCCACTACCGGTAACTCTTCGCTTACCATGGAGGTAGATGAAAATGCCACGGTTATTGTGGATTTGGACATTGATATGAACGGCAATTCCACCTTAACTTTTGTTGGTAATGGTTCAGATCCCGAATATGTCAATGAAGAGGGTAACAGCAGGAGCGTCGTGGATATCCGGGGAAGGATAAAAACCAATGGTACAAATGCAGAAATCATTGCTGACAACGCCACTGTTTTTATCTGTGACGGGATCAATGAGGATGTTAAAAGGACAGAATTGAATACCGGAAAATTTGAAACCCAGTGTTTATCAGCTTTGCCGGTTAAATGGACAGGTTTAAATTTAGTTTACGATAATAAGAGCCAGTCCATACAAATTGCCTGGACCACATTAAGGGAATGGGAAAACAGTCATTTTGTTGTGGAAAGGGGGGTAGGCAACATTGAAAATTTTGAAAATATAGGATCCGTTGAAGGTGCGGGTTGGTCCTCAGACATCACCCATTATCATTTTTCCGATGAAAACCTGCCTGTTAAAGCGAACCGGATTTATTATAGGATTCGCCAAATGGATTTTAATGGGGGTTCTGCTTATAGTGAGGTATTATCTATTTCCATCCCCCGATTACCTTCCCCTAATGTGGAATGGCAAATATTCCCCAATCCAGGTAAAAACGCGAAGGTATATTTGAAGTTATTGGGGGGCTATCCCCTTAAAGATGAAAGCGTAATTCTCCGTATACTGAGTCCGCACCAAAATGTATCTCCTCCGCTTGAACTGAGGCCTGAGCCCTCCAGGGTTTGGGACATCACACCACTGGTCCAGGATATTTCAGAAGGGTTCTATTTGTTGGAGATCAATTATGGAAAGCATAAATACCATTATAAATTCATAAAATAGTTTTTTTTTGTGTTTTATGTATCTCAAAAAAAGAAAATAATAAAGCGGAGGTAAAGGGTTCCCACGGAATAATTTGATATTTTTTTAAATTTTTTATAAATTCATGTCTGCGTACTTTTTATTTGATTAATTTTTGAGACACGATGACACCATTAGAGATCTTAAAGCATTTTTATGGATTTGATACCTTCAGGGGAAATCAGGAAAAAATCATTACACAAATCCTTCAAAAGAATGACTGCATAGCGCTCATGCCAACAGGGGCCGGAAAATCAGTATGTTACCAGGTTCCTGCCATGATATTGCCCGGGCTTACCTTGGTAATTTCACCTTTAATCGCCCTAATGAAAGACCAGGTGGATGCCCTCAACCAAATCGGTATTGCTGCTGCATTTTTAAATTCTACCCAATCCATCAGCGAACAAAGGTTCATATCGGGAGAAGTGATGGAAGGCAAGATCAAATTGCTTTATGTCGCTCCTGAGCGGATAGCTTCCGGAAATTTTCCTTTGATGCCTTTTTTGGAAAAGCTAGAACTTTCTTTGGTAGCCGTTGATGAAGCCCATTGTGTTTCCCAATGGGGACATGATTTCAGGCCTGAATACCTTAAACTGGGACAACTCCGTAAAAATTTTCCTAAAGCGGTATTTCTTGCTTTAACGGCAACTGCTGACAACAGGACCAGAAAAGACATTGCTGAAAAGCTGGGTTTGATCAAGCCGGAATGGTTCATTGCTTCCTTTGACAGACCCAACATTACTTATAGGGTTACACTTAGGACAGATGCCAGTGGAAAGTTGCTGGATTTTGTCCAAAGTCACCGGGAGGATTCCGGAATTGTTTACTGCCTTTCCAGAAAAGGCGTGGAGAATACCGCTGAAATGCTTCGATTAAATGGGATATCCGCATTGCCTTATCATGCCGGATTGGATCGAAACATCAGGGAGCAAAATCAGGAAAAATTTATCAAAGATGAAATAAAGATCATGGTAGCCACCATTGCATTTGGAATGGGGATAGACAAGTCCAATGTACGGTTTGTGGTACATATGAACATGCCACAGAATATTGAAAGTTATTATCAGGAGACAGGAAGAGCAGGACGGGATGGCTTACCAAGTGATGCCCTTTTGTTTTACAGTTTTGGTGACAGCATCACGCTTACCAGAATGATTGAAAATGCAAATGACCAGAAGCATGTGGAGAGCATGAAAGCCAAAATGAATATTATGGTCAGGTATTGCCAGAGCCAGGTATGCAGAAGAAAATTTCTTTTGGAATATTTCGGGGAAAAATATGGGGAAGATTGTGGCAATTGTGATGTGTGTTTCCAAAGGGGCCATAAAACGGACATGACGATTTATGCCCAAATGATGCTGTCTGCCGTGGTAAGAATGGATCAACGCTTTGGATTGGGTCAGGTCATTTTGGTATTGAGGGGATCCCAATCCAATAAAGTAACTGCTCAACAAAGAGGCTTGTCGGTGTATGGAATCGGAAAAGAAAAAACAGAGCAGTTTTGGAAAAAATTAGGGCACCAACTTATATTGGAGGGTTACCTGGAACCCGAAGATCAGGTTCGACCGATTTTGAAACTAACCACTGAAGCATGGAGAAAGCTGAAAAGCAAAGAAAAAATCAAGTTGAATATGAATGAAGATCTTGAGCCTTCCATTCGTAGTGAAGAACAGGATACCCTTCTACTTGAAAAGCTGAAAAATCTAAGATCTGGTTTGGCCAGAAAGCATCAGGTACCTCCCTATATTATTTTTTCGGATGCCACTCTGGTGGAAATGTCCGGCAAATATCCAACTGACAATCTTTCAATCCTGAGAATAAATGGCGTAGGCCAGATGAAACAGGAAAAATACGGTGAAGATTTTCTTAAAATAATCCGCAACCACCTGATAACTAATAATATAAATCCAGAGCAAAACAGAGGGATTTCCGAGCCCAGGCCCAAAAAAGTTGCCCATTCTGATTCTGAAGAGGTGACTTTGGCCCAATTCCGAACGGGCAATGACCCTGTAGCTATTGCGGAAAGTAGGGGACTGGCCCTGAGCACCATAGAAACCCATCTGATACACTTGGTAAGGTCTGAAAAAATCCAACCTAAATCATTGCTTACTGACCAGGAAATAGAAGAAATACAGGCTTGCCAGCGTGAGCTGAATGCGGAAAAGCTCAAACCCATAAAAGAACATTTTGGTGAAAAGTACAGTTATTTTAAAATCAGAATTGCCCTGTTGGCCAAGTAGATTTATTCCTTTAAAGAGGGAGATTTGCTTAAAAAAATAGAAAAATGCAAAAAAAATACCCTCTTTGGGGTATTTTTTTTGTTGATGGATTACCTAAATTTGTTATGGGTGATTAAGCAACTTTTTCGGCTTTAATTTTGCGAATATTTTAAGGGCAGTTTTTAAATTTTTTCCCGCCCTTTTTTTTATCACTTTCCCAAAGAACCAATACCCTATTTCAACCAGGCAAGACTGATTTCATCCGGGGTTTTCATACGATCGGCAAGCCTCATGTAGCGTGCTGAAAGGCCAGCAAGGTATTCTTGTGCCTTAGAAGCCATGTCATTGAGTTCGGTTACGGTTTCAATTTTCCACAATTTCACCAAGTGATCGATGATCCTTGCATAATCCCAACCCGTATAAATCCCAACTTTTTGGGTGATGGCAGAGAATTGGTCGTAAATAGTAGGATTAGGCCCACCTTTTCCCATCAACACGGCCGGCATGACGATTTGCTTTTTCATCATTTTTTCAAAAGCCAGCATCGCACCACTCGGGTCTATTTTAAAAATTTCTGACATAAAACTTTTATAGGCTTTTTCGTGACGGGCCTCATCTCCGGCAATTTGCTTACAGATTTTTCCCAAAACCAAATCACCAGCTTTGTCAGCTAATTTTCCGGTATTGACATGGGATATTTTAGTGGCCCTTTCCTGGAAAGAGGTATAAATGATGGCCTGGTAGGGGTCTTTTTCAGACCTGGGATCAAAACCGTTATAGATCAATCGGTGAATGGTTTGTTCCACTTTCCTCATATCTGCCCTTCCGGAAAGGTAAAGGTATTTGTTTAAAAGATCTCCATGTCGATTTTCTTCTGCTGTCCATGCTTTGGTCCATTGCACCCAGCCTTGATCACTTTTTAGGGAACCTTCTTCATTGACACCCGCCAGCATGTTGAAATAGGTTTGGTAGCTTGGCAGGGCTTCTTCGGTAATCATATTACCGACCAAAGAAGTGATGATGGTATCAGGGATACCAGCAGCTCTTTCCCTCAGGATTTTAACCTGATCCAAGGCATCAGGTTGTGTCATGTCAGGAAGAAAATCTGTGGGTTGCCAACAATCATCGGGATCCATAAGGGTAGTGCCCACGGTTTCCGTGACAAAATCATTGAGCTGACTGATTACTTCTGCGTTCTTCTCCAGTTCGTAATTGATATTTTCTGACTTACTCATATACTGTACTTAGGCGTTTAAGATGTCAATTTGTGTTTTCAACCGTATGCTTCATTTCTGTCCAACAAATTAACAATTTTGCGTCCAAAAATTAAAATAATTAACTTCCAGGCAAATTAATCTATATCATGACAACGATTTTGGTTAGAATTTAATTCCTTGAAGAAATATTTATCTCTACCTTCCAACCCCTCTATAATTTTTGTCTTAATAGTTTAACTTGTAAGCAACCACTTTGTTCTTAAAAAAAGTGGGAACCAGGACAATGTTTTCTTCAGGAATAAACCCTATATCGGCTGTATTGGATTCTTCCTCAGTGGTATCCAGGATCTTTGTTTCCTCACCATCCTGAATAAGGTAAATTTCACCTCCCCATCGGCTTGCGATAAAAGTTTGGTCATCAATAATAATAAGGCCATCGCCCCCGGTTACAACGTCATTGATGATTTCAAAACTGCCATCTTCCGAATAACGCTTCAGCCCTGCTGCATCCAAGCCGTAAAGGGTGTTGTCATTTCCAACTCTCAATCCATTGATGCTTTCCTGCCCTTCGGCAAAAGTTTTGATTTCTCCATCTTCCAGGTAAAGGATTTTGTTGTCCCTCATGTCTGAGAAGTAAACTTTATTTCCATCGTTATCTGCATCATTAAGGAATTGGGCACCTTCCACTTCAAAGGTATTGGTTATTTCGCCTGTATTCAAGGCGATTTCAAGCAAACGGTCCACATCGGTCACATAAAGATGATCTCCCATTACGGTCATTCCTTTGGGAGCATTCAGTCCGCTGACCCAACTTCTATCGATGATTTCTCCATCCATATTTAGTTTTGATATGGAACCTACCCCATCCTTTTCGGCAGGTTGTCCTTCAATATTGGCGACATATATCATTCCATCACTTTTTTCATAATGGACTGACTCATTGGTCGTCAGTTCAGCAGGCGTTTCCCACAACATTTCCAGACTTGGAGGGGGTGCTTCGGTAACTTCCATCGTATTTTCGACTTCTTCTTCGGTTTCTTCCGAAGACTGATTAGGTCCACAACTAATGGCAAGTAAAAATAATACGGAGAGGTAAATAGGAGGGTGGAATTTTGATGATTTTTTCATAGTATTATTATTTTGGTAGAAATTCAAATTTCGATAAAAATTTTTGTAATGCTAAATCTTTTATTGAAAATCAATTTTTTAACGCTTGATAATCACTTGATAATCAAAAGTGG
The DNA here is from genome assembly GCA_040905205.1 of Cyclobacteriaceae bacterium. Classification (GTDB taxonomy): domain Bacteria; phylum Bacteroidota; class Bacteroidia; order Cytophagales; family Cyclobacteriaceae; genus Cyclobacterium. The sequence continues at coordinate 22,321 of JBBDSB010000442.1, read as the reverse complement.
TGTTACTAAAATAGGGGTATATTTGAACCACTTTGAATGAAATCACTACCACTTTACAACAAAAATCATACAAAATGAAAAGAAAGGCTTATTTATTGTTGCGGATAATGGCATATTTTACTTTTAGCTGTTCACGGACTGATAGGAGATTCCTCCTATGACACGATGGCCACCCATGGGGGATTGAGCGATTTTGGCGTACAGGTGGTGAAAGAAATGAACCGTTTGGGAATTATGGTAGATGTTTCCCATATCTCTGACAATACCTTTTTTGATGTTATGGAAGTTACAGAAGTACCTGTTATCGCCTCTCATTCCTCCACCAGACATTTTACACCTGGATTTGAAAGAAACATGGGCGATGACATGATCCAAGAGCTGGGAGAAAATCAGGGAGTGATCATGATCAATTTTGGAGGGAATTTCTTGGATCAGGATTATAAGGAAAAATGTGAAGTAGTGAGGGATCACATCGTCAATTGGCTGGCAGAAAATCAGTTGAGCCGAAATGATCCTGAAGCCCGGGATTATATAAAAAAATATGTGGCTGAAAATAATCCCTTCCCCTCTGTCCAAAAAGTGGCCGATCATTTTGACCATGTGGTCAGTTTGGTGGGTATTGACCATGTAGGTCTGGGATCAGATTTTGATGGGGTAGGGGATTCGCTTCCCACGGGTTTAAAAGATGTTTCCATGTATCCCAATCTAATAGCTGAATTATTGAAAAGAGGGTATAGCAAAGAGGATATCGAAAAAATTTGCCACAAAAACGTTTTTAGGGTTTGGAAAGCGGTGGAAGATTTTGCAAAAAATGCATCCTGATGGTTTGGGGGTGCTTTCTAAAAATCGCCATTAAAAGAATCGGGATGGAGCCTCCACTTACCTAGGGAGGTTCCATTCATACCTTTGTTCCAAAGGTTAAAATATTTTTTGTTTGTACCATGAATATCCTTTAACTTGAGTTAAAATTCACCTCAACCGTATGCTTGACTGAAAAATTCAGTCTCATTTAAACGAATAATCCGATCAAAAACCATGAATCAGTTAGACGTTCATTTCCAACAGGCACAAGACGCATTTTGGATTTTAAAATCCTTGGATAAAAATAAAATGGCTGCTTTTTTAATTGAAATGGCAGAACAAATTGATCAGATAAGAGAGAGGTTGATTCCCACCGCTGCAAAGGAATCCCATCTCCCAGAAGGAAGGATCACAGGCGAATTGGGAAGGACGCTAGGACAAATCAAACTTTTTGCCCAATTGGTGGAAGAAGGAAGCTGGGTGGAAGCTACCATAGATCATAGTGATCCGGACCGGACTCCGGCTCCCAAACCTGATTTAAGGAGAATGCTAAAGCCTTTGGGCATCGTTGTGGTGTTTGGGGCAAGTAATTTTCCTTTGGCCTTTTCTACAGCCGGGGGGGATACTGTTTCAGCATTGGCTGCCGGGTGTCCTGTCATATACAAAGCCCATCCGGCTCATCCCGAAACTTCCAGAATGGTGGCAGAAGCCATCAAAACCGCCGTAAGGAAATCAGATTTGCCCAAAGGAACTTTTCAGCATGTAGAAGGTGGAATAGAAACCGGACAAGCCCTGGCCGCTCATCCAATGACCAAAGCAGTTGCCTTTACCGGTTCCTTTAAGGGAGGCAAATCCCTTTTTGATACAGCCAATGCCCGGGAAGTTCCCATTCCGGTATATGCAGAAATGGGAAGCGTCAATCCTATCTTTGCATTGGAAAAACAATTGGGAAAAGACCGTAACGGACTGGCCGCGAACTTTGTAGGTTCACTTACCTTGGGAGTGGGTCAGTTTTGTACCAACCCAGGGTTGATTTTTGTGCCCCGGTCTCTGGAAGCAGACTTCTCCAAAGCGGTGGTGGACAGACTAAAGGAAGTGGTTGGGGCGACTATGCTTTATGACGGTATCTGTGATACTTATTATCAATCTCTGGAAGCATTGGCTAAGAAAGATCAATTGAAATGGGAACATATTGCTGAACCCTCTGCTTTGTTGACGGGAAATCCTGCTTTGGCTAAGATTGATGCTGAAGATTGGCTTCAGGACGAAGCTTTTCAGGACGAGGTATTTGGTCCATTCGGAATGATTGTCGTCTATGAAGATGCCAATCAACTGGAAAAAGTAGCCAACCAATTAAAAGGTCAACTTACCTGCACCCTTTGGGCCGAACCGGGAGAGATTTCTGAGCTGCACAAATTCCGCTCTATTTTGGAAGAAAAATGTGGAAGGCTACTATTCAAAGGGGTTCCTACCGGTGTGGAAGTAGGGCATGCGATGCAACATGGAGGCCCTTTTCCGGCCACTACTGATAGCCGCAGTACCTCTGTCGGCGTTTATGCCATTAAGAGGTTTGCCAGACCTCTGGCCTATCAGGACATGCCCGAATCCTTATTGCCGGATGCCCTAAAGGAGGATAATCCCTTAGGAATCCGTAGAATGACGGATGGGAAGTGGGATTGAGCTGCTGCTTATCGGTTTTCAACTAAAACTGCAACATGCATTTTGCTACATTTTGGATAGTTTAACCCAATGAAGCTGATATTATGGTTTTCTCACCTTAACATTTATATTTGTGGCTGAAATTTAAACTTTTAGAAATGTTTCAAGAAAAACAGCCAATCGTTGATTCAGAGGGGCTTGCTTTGGCCAGGATATTATGGGAATACCATCAGGTCAAACACCCATTGGAAAAGTCAGATTGTATATTGGTACTGGGAAGCCATGATACCAGGGTGGCTGAAAGAGGAGCACAACTGTGGTTGGATGGACTGGCACCCTATCTCATCTTTTCCGGCGGGCTGGGTAACTTCACCAAAGGCTTGTGGGATGAGCCTGAAGCAGATAAATTTGCCAAAATAGCCAGGGATTTGGGCGTGGAAAATAAGGCCATTTTCGTGGAAAACAGGTCCACCAATACAGGTGAGAACATTCAGTTTACCCAACAATTGCTGGAAAAAAACGGGATGGATCCTACAAGTTTCATTGTGGTTCAAAAACCATATATGGAAAGGAGAAGCTATGCGACTTTTAAAAAGCACTGGCCATATAAAAAGCTAAAGGTAACCAGTCCGAAAATTCCCCTCGAGGCCTATCCAAATGATGAAATTTCCATGGCAATTATAATTCAGTCCATGGTGGGGGACCTTCAAAGGATCAAAGAATATCCTAAAAAAGGATTTCAGATTTCCCAACCCATTCCGGATGAGGTATGGAAGGCTTTTGAGAAACTGGTAAAACTTGGTTTTGACCAGCATTTGATTAAATAAGTATTTTTAACCCAGATGACCTAAATGAAAATAAGCAAATACCCTGAATCAAATTTATCCCTTGCCGTGAGCGATATTAACTCCTGTAAATAGGGATAGGAAGCAGGTAGGCCAGGAGAAGATAAGCCAGGCACCCAACTTTGTTGGGAAGTATTTGGAAGACTATGAAGCTGAAATCAGCAGAACCCGATAAGCGACAGTATATTTATTTTCCTAAAGCTCCCTTATAGGTTTCCAGGGCTCTTTCTCTGGCTTTTTTGTGATCTACCATTGGCTCAGTATATGTATCTGAGCCGAATTCAGGAACCCACTTCTTGACGTATTTTTTATCTTTATCAAATTTCTCCATTTGGGATTCGGGATTGAAGATTCTGAAATAGGGCTGCGCATCCGTACCTGTTCCGGCAGACCATTGCCAGCCACCATTATTGGAAGACAACTCATAATCCAGAAGCTTATTGGCAAAATAAGCCTCTCCCCACCGCCAATCGATCAGGAGGTGTTTGGTCAAAAAGCTTGCCGTTACCATTCGCACCCTGTTGTGCATGTACCCGGTTTCATTTAGTTCCCGCATACCGGCATCGACCAGTGGATAGCCTGTGTTTCCCCGGCACCATTTTTCAAATTCTTCTTCATTGTTCCGCCATTTTATCCGATCGTATTGGGGTTTGAAGGCTTTATCCACTACATTGGGATGATGGTATAGTATCATCATATAAAATTCCCTCCAGATCAATTCATTCAGGTAGGTATCGTTCAATTTTGCCGCTTCATTCGCCAACTTCCTGATGCTGATGGTACCAAATCTTAAGTGGATGCCCAACCTGCTGGTACCATTGATGGCAGGGAAATTCCTGGTTTGATCATATTTTTTGATTAATGGCCTGTCAATATCCAATTTCGGGATGTCTAAAGCACTCTTTTGAAAACCAATATCCTTTAAGGTGGGCAGGGGCATGGCCTTGGTTTGGAAAAATGTATTTTTTCGGCCATCCAATTTTACCGATTCAATGTGGGCATTTTTGAATTTTTTTAACCACACTTTGCTGTAAGGGGTAAATACCTTATAAAATTCGCCTTTATCTGTGGTGATTTCATCTTTTTCATATATCACCTGGTCCTTGAAATCCAAAAAGTCAATATTTTTTCCAGTTAAAAAATCATTGATGGTATTGTCCCTCTGCCGCGCATAAGGTTCATAGTCCCTGTTGGTATAGACCGCCTTCAGGTCGTATTCTTCGCTGATGGTTTTGAATACAGATAGGGGCGTCCCAATTTTAACCAAGACAGAACTTCCATATTCTTTAAGGGCATCGTGAATCCGGCTAACTTGATCATGAATAAATTGGACCCTGGCATCCGACTTCTCTTCCAGCTTGCCTAAGATTTCCTGGTCAAAAATAAACAAGGGCAGGATATTTCTTTCATTTTCATACGCATAGTAAAGCCCCATATTGTCCTCCAGCCTAAGGTCTCTTCTGAACCAGAATACAGTGATTTTTTCCATAAGGTATGAAGTCTTTTTAATGGGAGATTGTTTGGATCAGGGTTTTTTTTCTTCGTTTGGTCTGGGTAGGTCCAGGATCCTTACCGGGTTTTGTTCCTCCCTTGGATCAGGTTTAAAGAGATCCGGTGCCACTTCCTCCAGATCAATTTCAAAATCATACCTCAGGTATTCATCAGAATCATTGATAAAATATTCAGGTCGGTTTTTCTGTGAAAAATTCTGGAAGAGTTCTTTAATGGAGCTGAAAAGAAGGTTTTGGGAAATGGAAATCCCATAGGTATTTGGGGCCCGGTTGTTGATATTCAGGGCCGTCAGGTTATTAAAATTATTTCTGTTATACATTCTCACCCGGTATCTTCCATCTTCGGTGAGCAGGTATTCAGCTTGCCAGTCACCGGCAATGGTATTAATATCCGCATTCCCCTGTAAGTCCGTAAATCCGCCATCCCGGGTTACCCTTAACCTGCCGTCAAAAAAAGTATAGGCAACCCTAAGCTGGAATGTTTCCAGTGCGGTTTCATCCAACCCTATGAGGTCAAAATCGATCTCCAGATTTTCGTCCACCTGAGAAATCAAATTGTTAAGTTGGGAGGAAATCAATTGGCTCAGGTTGGAAAAACCAATTCCTGAACCGCTGAACTGGCCTTCGGGTGAAAATCTGCGTAACATAATCAATGAAAAAACCTGTCTGTTTTTTTCCTGTTCATCATTGGCAATTCTATTTTTGAAAGCGGAGATAGTGGTTTGGAGTTCACTGTCTTCGGGAAATTTGGAAAAATCAAAATCGAAAGAAATATCAGGAGAAAGCATAGGACCATCCAAATCCATGATCACTTGTACAGGAAACCGTCTTTTCAGTTGGTTGTTTTCGAATTCCGTGCTGTTTATGTTTGTTTGCAGACTGGTAAGGGCCACATTTTCTTCATAAATGGCCCGAATGTCCAGGACACCTTCATAAGGATCACCATACCAGTTAATTCGACCTCCGGGTTCTATTAAAAACCTTTTATTGATCACATTGTAGAGGGAAAAATTGTAGAGGGCGTCAACAATCTCATAATTACCTGCCATGGTGAAATTTCCCTGGGTGTCGATGTTCAGGTTCAAATTTCCCCTGCCTTTTCCCTGAATATTTTCCCCGGTTCTGGGATCAATTTGGATTTCAAGATAGGCATCAGGTGTGAGATCAAGATTCAGGTTCATTCTCAGGTTATTAATGGTCAGTTTTTCTACCCCTTCCTCAAGATCAACGGCATGGATCGTGTCCCTGACATTGATGATTCGGATAAAATCTTCCTGGACCTGCCCCTGGGAATCTCCCATGGGTATGAAAACCCTGGTATTGGCTTGAGTGGTGGCGTTTGCCGTGATGTCCAGGTTATTGGCTGCGCCAAAAGCGCTCACATTGCCTGAGGCGAATGCGGTGCCAAAGAAAAGATCATTGTCCACTGAGCTGGTGTTCATTACCTGAAAATTTTCCATGGTCGCATTGAGATCCAAAATAAAATTGTCGAAATTATCATGGGCAATTCCCCCTCTTAACCCAGCCACATTCCCGTTCAAATCAATAAGTTCCAGCCCTCTAAAGCTGATATTATTGGGCTCAAAAATGACATTACCATTAAGTTGATATACGGTGTTCAGGTAATTGAACCGGAACTTGCCTTCTTCTAACCTGCCCATGCCTTCAACTATCGGTCTCGTAGCACTACCCCCTATTTGGAGCTTACCACTTAGATGACCGTCAATGTCCGTGATATAATCGGAAATGAAAGGCTCAACCACGGAGAGATTGGCCTTTACAAACACGGCACTAAGGTTCATTTCCTCCTGGGGAGAGCCAAGTGTTCCGGACAATTCAATGATTCTATTGCCTTCACGAAAATTTTGGATCTCCAAATTCATATTGTCAATGGCATAGTAGGCTTTTGCATTGATTTCTCCCACCAGGAAATTATTGATATGAATATCCTTGATTTGGAGTTGTCCTTCCATCCCTTCTTTATTCCATCCTTCGGTAAGGATGACCAAACCATCTGCAGTACCTTCATAAGATTTAGTACCAAAGGAGTTCAAAAAGTTTAAATCCAGCTGATTTACAGTTATTTTGAGGCTGTCACCGGGATCCAGGTTGATTTTACCATTAGCCGAAAGGTATTGGTTTTCGTGGAAGATTTTTAGGTTTTGGAAATGAGATTCATCTGGTTTGAGAATGATCTGGTTATCCGGATCGAATTCCCATATATTATCCAGAAGTTTAATCTCCGAGGGAGAAAAAACAATTTCGGTTTGATCTCTGGCCAGGGAAATTTCCGCATCGATATTAAAATAACTTTCAGTGTCCAATTGATCCAAATCAAAGTCAAGTTTTAATTTGGATTGATCCCAAATGGTTTCCATGGCTAAATTATGGAAATTGAGCCCGGTGTTCAATTGAATTTCTTCTGAAATGGTATAAAATGACGCCAGTACTTCATTGTTTTCCTTTAATTTTGAGGTGTTCAAGTCAATATTGTTACCCAGAAAATAGTTGTTATTAAAATAAACCGTATCAATGCTGGTAAAAAAATTGAAGACGGTATTGTTTTTCGTTTGGTAAAAAGCCCCTTCTACCAGGGTATTGTTGGAAATGAAAATCCTGGGATCCAAAAGGTTTAAAATGGGGTTGGGTTCCCGCAGGTCCAACGAGATGTCAATTTGATAGGGTTCCTCTTCTATGGGAATAGAATTTACAGGGGTTTGGTAATCATTGGTAAGGATGGCATAATATTCCTCCCATAATTTTTTGATGTCCGATGCTAATTGTTGGACTTTAAAATTGCCGCTGATTCCTGCCACCAGCAAATCTGAGTTCAAAGAGATGACCCTGGAATCCTCAGTAAACAATGATTGAAACAAAAAGTTGTCAATAAAAAGATCTCGACCTTCATAGCTTACAAGGACATCCCTGAACCTTGAGACCCCTTCAATATTATCCCAATGAACGCCTTTGGTATCCAATTCAAAACGTCCACTTAGAAAGAGATCCTTTTCCACCAGATTAATATGGTGCAAAAAAGCCGTATCCAGTTTCATAATAAATTTGGCGGAATCCTTGTTGTCCCTGAGATCCAGGGTCCCATCCACCTCCATGCTGAGGTTGGGATCTTTTATGGACAATTGGCCCTGAAACAGGTCTTTTCCATAAGTCGCCCTGGTAAAAATATTGGTATAATCGTATTTTTTTATGCCCATTTTACTAAAAGAGGCATCCAATTCAAAAAGGGCAGATTCGGCTGTTAACCCGGAACCGTTGATAGATCCTTTCAAACTTGCCTTTTGAAAGACTTCGGGATTTTCCATTAATATCCCCACATCAAGATCGACGGTCTCTATCTGGCCTTTATAGGTTGGGGTTTGCCCGATGAGTTTATAATCCAGGTTTCCCTTTAAAACGCCGATATTGGTTCTGAAATCCCCATTGGCATTGAATTCATTCAGATACCCGTTAAAATCTGAATTAAATCTTATGATGCCTAATTTGTTGAGTTCCTTTTGGGATTCCTTATTGACATAGGGTACTAAATCCTGGCTGCTCAAGGTGGAATTCATCAGGGACAAATTGAAGTAAGTTTGGTCCACATCCGGAAGCCCTTCAATATTGAATTTACCAAACAAGGCAGAACGATCTCCAAACCTTAATAGCAGTTCCTCTGAAAACAAGGAATTGATTTTGCCGATAATTTTTCCACTGAGATAGACCTGGTCATCTATAGGGGGGATATTATCGGAGAAATAACCAAGATCCTTAATATCTAATACCGATTCGTCCAATTGAGCCAACAGGTCTACTTCCCTGTTAAAATCTCTTAGGGCCCGAATGTCCTCATAATCGAATCGAAGGTAATTTTTAATTTCAGTGGAATTGGACTTTAAATATAGGTCTTTAAATTCCATGCCTACGCTGGAATAGGTGAAATTGGTTTTTAATTGCTGAAAAACCATGCCGGAATTGGACTCAATTCCTTTCATGTATTGCAGGTCGAAGGCAACCGTGTCGTTTTTCACATAAAAATTATCTGCATTGGCTACCAGGTCTCTGAATTGTAAATTGGCGTAATCAAATTTCACTCCGATATCAGGCAGATTATAATCTATGATGTCCAGAGAAGTTTCATCAAAAGCAATATTATCGATATTAAATCTTTTGGTAGGCTTGTCGGTTTTTTGGTTCAACCCTAAAAGGGTCCTCAGTCGGTCCAAAAAAACAGTGATATTGATACCTTGCCCACCGACATGGTTGAGTAACCTTATATTACCATATCTCAGGTTGATGGCATCTAATCCCGGTTGATCAACATTCAACAGTCCGTTGATGGAAAAGTCGATGTAAACTTCTTCCAAATCAATCATCAAACTGTCATTTAAATCATAAATTTCAACGTCCCTAAGGCTGATGGCATCCCACCAACGGATTCTTACTGCTCCAATGCTGCTTCTGAATCCAGTCTTTTCAGAAACTTTGTCCGTGATGATACCGGCCAGGAAAGTTTGGATCTTGGGAACTTGTAAAAGTACAGCCAGGGTTAAAAAGAAGACAAGGACATAAACCAATATCCTGAATAACCTTTTAAGCGCTTTCAGTAAAATTTCCTTAACTTTCGTATTCTTTTCCAACAGATAATAAATGAGTTGTAATATATTGGCAATTGAGTCCTCATGTGATGAAACGTCAGCATCCGTGATTTCTGATGGCAAAATACTTAATAATATTGTTGCCACGCAATCCGTGCACGAGAAATATGGAGGAGTGGTACCTGAATTGGCTTCTAGAGCCCATCAGCAGCATCTTATTCCGGTAGTATCGGAGGCACTCCTTAGTGCGGGCATTGGAAATCACGAGCTGTCTGCGGTGGCTTTTACCCGAGGACCGGGTTTGATGGGCGCTCTATTGGTAGGCGTATCTTTCGCCAAATCGTTTGCGTATGCCTTGGATTTGCCTTTGATAGAAATAAACCACATGGAAGCCCATGTTTTGGCTCATTTCATTTCTTCGCCAAGTCCCCGATTTCCATTTTTATGTTTGACCGTAAGCGGTGGGCATACCCAGATCGTATTGGTCAGCAATCATTTGGACATGGAGGTGGTGGGGGAGACCACAGATGATGCAGCAGGTGAGGCGTTTGATAAAATTGCTAAAATTTTGGGTCTTCCTTATCCAGGTGGCCCCTTCCTGGACAAGCTGGCTGCAACTGGAGATGCCAGGGCTTTTGAATTTCCGGTTTCTTCTATAAGAGGTTTGGATTTTTCTTTCAGTGGCATCAAAACCGCCGTGCTGTACTTTCTGAAAGACAGGATAAAGGAGGATCCCGGTTTTATCGGGAAGCATCTTGGGGACATCTGTGCATCAGTACAGTTTACGCTAGTTAAAATGTTGATGGAAAAGCTTAAAAAGGCTTCGGATAGGTATGGGATAAAGGAAATCGCCATAGCAGGAGGCGTTTCAGCCAACAATGGTCTCCGAACCACCTTAGACAATATGTCTAGGGAATTGGGTTGGGATGTATACATTCCCAAACTGGAGTATTGTACCGACAATGCAGCAATGATCGCGATGGCTGCTCACTATAAATTTCAAGCAGGAATATTCAGTAATTTGGAAATCAGTCCTTTGGCAAAAATGAAAATTGGAATAAATGGTTAAAAATAATAAATTCGATAAAATCATCAATATAAAAAATAAGAAGGCATCTTTTGAATTTGAATTTCTGGATAAATTCAAGGCAGGTATTGTGCTTACGGGGACAGAAATCAAATCCATCCGTGAAGGAAAGGTTTCTTTAACAGAAGCTTATTGTTATTTTAGAAAGGGGGAATTGTATATTAAGCAGATGCATATTGCCCCTTATACCTTGGCAGCCCACTTCAACCATGATGCAGTCAGGGAACGGAAACTTTTGCTTCAAAAGCAGGAATTGAGAAAACTTGAGAATAAGTTTTCCGAAAAAGGGCTTTCCATTGTCCCTGTTAGGATTTTTATCAATGACAGGGGATTGGCCAAAATGGAAATAGCTTTGGCAAAAGGAAAGAAAATCCACGATAAACGTCAGTCAATTAAAGAAAAAGATGCAAAAAGAGACCTCCAGCGAATGGCTTTCTGAAAATAGATTCGGAATATGCAGACTATCCCTTCTCACCATTTACAGGGAGCCGGTGATTGGCTCAGGCATGACCTCTCAGCTGTTGTTTGGGGAGACTTATGAAGTTTCCAGATCCAGCAAGAATGGTCTATGGCTGTTTATTGAAGGACAAAATCAGTCCGGGACCGGGTGGATTGGTGTGGATCAACACCATGAAGTTTCCTCGGACGAATATGACCATTTTCAACAGGCCCCCATCCAGGTGACCACTTCCATTCTGTCCAAAGTAAAATGGGATAATGAGTTGCTTTATTTGTTGCCGGGAAGTCAGATACATGCGGATGAAAATGAGATTTTTTCCTGGAATGAATCTTTTACTTTTGAAGGCAGCACCAGGCCTTTTGGCATAAAAGCAGACCGGAAAGAATTGGTAAAGTTGGCCGGAATATTCTTACATGCACCTTATCTTTCAGGAGGCAGGAGCTTTTTTGGCTTATACGGTGGCAGCTGGCTGAACCTGGTATTTAAAATATCAGGCTATACGGTACCCAATTATCTGGCCTCTATCCTTGATTTCGGGAAAAACAGACCGCTGGGAAATATCCAGGAGGGAGATGTGATCGTCTTTGGTAACCCGCACAATATTCCCCACCATTTGGCTTTATACATAGGAAATGGGAAAATGATGGAGGTAAAAGGAAAGGTATTGATCAGTGATTTTGAACCGGGAGAATGGATGGATGAGAAAAACAATTCAAAAGAAAACGGGGTTCTCCATGTTAAAAATCTGATTGGGAAATGAAAGATTGGATGCAAAAAAAAGTTTTGGTATTGAACCTTGATCATTCTCCGATTGGGATTGTATCTGTTCAAAAAGCTTTGGTACTCACTTTATTGGAAAAGGCTTCACCACTTGCGTCTTTTGATTATTTGAAAATAAGAACAGTGGACAGGGAGTTTCTATATCCTGCTGTCATCCGACTATATGAATACAAAAACATCCCCTATAAGGGTGTCATGCTGAACCGGATTAATATTTTCAAACGGGATAGCCACAGCTGCCAGTATTGTGGTTCCGGAAAAAACCTTACGATAGACCATGTGGTTCCCCGATCAAAAGGCGGTAAGACCAACTGGCAGAACCTGATTACTGCCTGTCACCGTTGTAATACCCAAAAAGGTGACAAAACGCCTGAACAAGCCGGAATAGTATTGAATACTTTGCCTTTCAAACCTACGCTTTCTTATTTTTTAGCCGAGTATGCAGAGCGCAACGCCTCGGAATGGTTGCCCTTCCTGGAATTGAAAGTAGTATAAATTCCCTTTGTAGGGGCTGTACAGGGATTACTTAACATTTTGTCGGTTAGGTATTTCTATTTCTGATATTATTCGTAAATTTGCAATCCGTTCAAGTGAACGGTCCTTTGAAAAAGGGGGATTAACCATAAAAACCTCAGCCTAATTACCCGAAGGCTGTTGATCATCAGGGTCATTAATTTTAATATGTCAAATCAAGAAGATTTTAACTGGGAAAAATTTGAAACCAAAGGTTTTGGCGAGGGCTATACCAAGGCAGAAAGAGCCGAAATGGAAAAGCTTTATGACAAAACCCTTACTGAGATTACCGAAAAGGAGGTCATTACAGGTACCGTTGTAGGTATCAATGACAAGGACGTGATCATCAACATTGGTTTTAAATCCGATGGATTGGTTCCATTGAATGAATTTCGTGATGTGGAAGGTTTGAAAATCGGCGACGAGGTAGAACTTTTCATTGAAGAGCAGGAAAATTCATTGGGCCAATTGGTGCTTTCCCGAAAAAAGGCCAAGATGGTCAAAGCCTGGCAGACGATCGAAGAGGCGTTGGAGCATGACAATGTGATAGAAGGATTGGTGAAGAGAAGGACCAAAGGCGGTCTTATCGTAGATATTTATGGTGTGGAAGCTTTCCTTCCGGGCTCACAGATTGACGTGAAGCCAATCAGGGATTTTGACATCTATGTGGGTAAGAAAATGGAGGTAAAAGTGGTGAAGATCAACCACGCCAATGACAACGTCGTAGTTTCTCACAAAGTGTTGATTGAGAAAGACCTTGAAAAACAAAAAGCTGAAATCCTGAACAACCTGGAAAAAGGTCAGGTATTGGAAGGTGTAATCAAAAACATGACCAACTTCGGCGTATTTATCGATTTAGGTGGTGTAGATGGCCTTCTGCACATTACAGATATCTCCTGGGGAAGGATCAACCATCCCGAGGAAGTGCTTAACCTGGACGATAAAGTACAGATTGTAGTTCTTGATTTCGACGATGATAAAAAACGGATTTCCCTGGGCATGAAGCAGTTAACCCCTCATCCTTGGGATTCTCTTTCTGCTACATTGGAAGTGGGCTCTAAGGTCAAGGGTAAAATAGTCAATGTTGCAGATTATGGTGCTTTCCTTGAATTGGCTCCGGGTGTTGAAGGATTGATTCACGTATCTGAAATGTCCTGGTCTCAACATCTCAGGAATCCAGCTGACTTTGTGAAAGTAGGGGATGAAATTGATGCGGTTATATTAACCTTGGATAAGGATGAAAGAAAAATGTCTTTGGGTATCAAACAGCTTACTGAAGATCCATGGACCAAGTCAGAAATGGGTGCCAAGTATGCCATAGGCACCAAGCATAAAGGAATAGTTAGGAACCTTACGAATTTCGGTTTATTCCTTGAATTAGAGGAAGGAATTGACGGCCTGGTTCACGTTTCCGATCTTTCCTGGACTAAAAAAATCAAGCACCCTTCTGAGTTTGTGAAAGTAGGGGATGAATTGGATGTCATTGTTTTGGAATTGGACTTAGGCAACAGAAGGCTTGCTTTGGGACATAAGCAACTCGAAGAGAATCCCTGGGATACTTTCGAAAGTGTATTCCCAATCGGTTCTGAACATAAATGCTCCGTCATTTCCAAAAATGATAAAGGTGCTGTCCTTGAACTTCCCTACGGATTGGAGGGCTTTGCCACTACCAAAAACCTTGAAAAAGAGGATGGTACCCAGGCAGAAGCCGGAGAGAGCCTTGATTTTAAAGTGACGGAATTTTCAAAAGAAGATAAACGGATTGTTCTATCCCATACTGCAACTTTCAAGGAGGAAGCCATGCCACAGCATGCTGGCAAAAAAGCCGCTTCATCTCCCAAGAAAAAAGCAGCCGGTTCAGACAGCGGGGCCAGCACGGACAAATCTACCCTTGGGGATTTGGATGCCTTGTCCGCTCTGAAAGAGAAAATGAATCAGTCCAAAAAATAATATTTAAGAGATTTATAGATCAAAAAGCGCTTTCCGGTTTCGGACAGCGCTTTTTTTGTGGTTTATAATTGGACCGGGGTTGGGAGAAGTTTGAAACGTTTTTTCTTATTTTCGAGTTCACAAATCAATACGCTTCGTTCAGCCAAGTTTAAAGTGGGTAGGCAGACCATTCACCCTCAAATTTTCGGTTCAAAATCAGATCAACCATTTATTAATTATCTTTAAAAAGTATATGGCAGACAAACCAAGCAATTCCTCAATTATAAACAGAGAACAGCTTCATAAATGGAATGTCAGGAGCAGTACGATAACTTTGGTCATTTACATCTTTTATGGCGTTTTTTACCGGGTTGACCTGCCTATTTGGTATGATTATTCCTTGATGGCGATTACCTTTTTAAACCTTGTGCTGGTTGTGGGACTTCTATGGATTAGTTTAGTCAATAAGCACCTGGTAGATCATGTGAAAACGGCTGTTTTATTGGCAATTTTCAGATTGGTGATAAATTTGGTTTTACTGGTACTCATCGCGAAAATTAGCTTCTAGGAGTTTATCAAAGTGCCACCTACTCTACAGTTAATCCGCTTGGGGTGAGGTGGTAGTTGAGTGAATGTAACTTCACCCTAATATATTCGATAATATGATCAGATAAAGTTTGTCAAAAGCCATTTGCAATGGCTAACATTTAGGGCCTGTTCATGGGATCATGCATTACAAATGCCTCGTTTGCATATATAAACGGATAGCAGGGATGTAGATGCAAACTCACCCGGTCCGGGCCCGTCCATCGTAAAAAAATGTTAGCTAAGAATGACACGGATTTTCAGGAATGTTTTCGGAATGGGGAAGGTGAGGGAACAACCATCTTTATTCGTGTGATCTTTTCAGGAAAGCCTTTTTTTTCGCCAAGGATGCAACGGTTTTCACCTCATGACTGCCACGAATTTACTATTTTGTCCAGTCAAGGGGAAATCATTTTATTTTTCTTTTCGTCCGTCGCATGAATCTTTGCATGATTATATTTTTATGACGTTTTTTTTTAACCCTAGCCTTGTAGTTGTAGCGAATAAAGAAACTAAAACGAAAAGTTTAAGACAAAATCAGGCAATTTCAAAAAATACTTTCCTCAAAAACCATTTTATAAAAATGCTATTTATAAAAACTATTTTGTAATTTTGCTTTTTATAAAAATTACTTTATGGAAAGTTTGATACGAAAGTCTGAGCGTAAATCCCAGTCTGTTAAAGGAAAAAAAAGAAGGTACTTATATGAACGAATTGATTGGAATCAAAAACTGATAGTTGTCCTTGGCTACAGAGGTTCTGGTAAAACAACCCTTCTCTTGCAATATCTTTCCGCTATCCAACGAAGGGGTATTTATTTAAGCCTTGACGATTTTTATTTTGAAACCCACCGGTTAGTAGTATCTGTGGCATCCCTCTATGAGCTGGGATACCGCATTTTCCTATTGGATGAAGTTCACCGTTATAGGTGGTGGTCAAAGGATCTAAAGCAACTTTATGATGATTATGAAGATGTTCAAGTAGTTGCGACAGGTTCTTCCATTCTCGATATTTCCAAAGGAAATGCAGACCTTTCCAGAAGAGCCTCGGTCTATCGCCTACATGGATTGTCCTTCAGGGAATATCTTAATTTTCAGAAAAACAATGACCCGCCAAAGCTGAGCCTGGAAGAGATTTTAAGCAAGCATCATGTACTGGCACCTGAACTTTTGGATACCTTTGATTTTAATTTAGATTTCCGGGATTATCTGAGATTTGGCTATTTTCCTTACTTTTTGGAATCAAAAAATGCATACCATCAAAAATTACAGGACACCATCCAATTGGTCATTGATACAGATATAGCGCCTTTTGAGGAATTGCAGCATTCCACGACAAGAACATTGAAAAAGCTGCTTTTCGTGTTGAGTGAAAGCGTCCCTTTTACCCCCAACATCAATAAATTGTCTCTAAAACTGGAGACCCCGCGGAATACGATATTAAGACTTCTGGACATACTGGATCAGGCTCAGGTTCTTCTACTTTTGAGATCCTCAACCAAAGGTATAAGTTACCTTCAGAAGCCGGAAAAGATTTATCTGCAAAACCCCAACTTTATTTATCTCTTTTCGCCGACAATGGCCAACATAGGCAACGTCCGTGAAACTTTTTTCCTCAACCAACTGAGTGCGGTTCATTCGGTGACAGCTCCTAAGTTTGGTGACGTTATGGTCGATAATACCTATGTATTTGAGGTAGGCGGGGCTTCCAAAACCACCGAACAGATCCAGGGAATCCCCCATGCTTACCTGGCGCTTGATATAGAGGGGGGGAGTAATCGGAGAATACCCCTTTGGCTGTTTGGTATGTTGTACTAAACCTACGGGTAATCCGGTGGGTCTTTTGAGCTATCTCAGCGTTACAAAAAGCCTCACATAACTACGGCTATGCTCGTTTTTTGTGCTTTGACCTTACTCAAAATTTACCCGTCATTAGCATTGACATGACAATAGGAGAATCATCGTTTGAACAGGATCACACAAGCCAGTGTTCTGCAATTGATGGCTAATAATGAGCTTATTCAGGGAGAAAATTTAGATACAGGGGACGAATATGTTCAACATTTCTATTATATAAATGAAGATTTTTTATGGAGCAACACTGAGAATGGCGGTCGGTTTTCTCTCCGTGATTTTCGTTCCGGAGTGTCTAAAATTAATCCTTACCTGCCAAAGCCCGGTTTTAAATTAAATGAAGAATTACTGGATCCCATCTATCGTTCAGCTGTTGTGGTAAACGAAAAAAAGGGGTTGGTAGCGGCGGCCCCTATGCTTCTTGGACAACTCGACTTTTTTGAAATTGATGGAAATTACCTGAGATCAACCTACTTTGAATCGTCGGATCAACTTAAAAATAACCTTGCAAATTCAGACTAACTGGAGTCGCTTTGGGAGTCAAAAACCTACGTGGTGGATATGGATGCAAAAGGAGAATACATTTATGGCTTAAGTTATGAAAACCCCTTTGAAGAGACAAGAAATCCCGATATATCAACAAATTCAAAAATACTGGTTTTCGATTGGCAAGGAAATCCTGTAAAGGAATTGTTGCTCAGTGGCGGACGTTTCATTCAGTCATTTGCTGTGGATGGAAAAAACCCGGGCTTACTATTGATTGGGACTTCAAACATCAAAATAAGAATAACTTAAAAAAGAAAACAAATAAAAGTTATTGTTGGGGGGTAAAAAAAACAAAAAAAAGCATCCAAAAAGGATGCTTTTATGAGGTCGAGAGCGGATTCGAACCGCTGTAAAAGGTTTTGCAGACCTCCGCCTAGCCACTCGGCCACTCGACCTTTTGTTTAAGGTTTCGCAAAGGTAGCCAATTCTCTTTGGTAATTCAAATAGCTGCCTGCTAAATTTCATGGCCAATAAATTTCCCATTATTTTTGTTTTATTTTCATCCTTTCATGATGTGAAGATAAACCTTATTATTTTTGGTTGGAGATATTTGAAATATAGACTTTATTTATAATTGTTCTAAATTGATATATTGGTTTTAATAAATATCTTAATACCTTGAAAAACAATTAATTAAAATGATTAATTGATATTTTATCCTTGTTTGTGAGGCCGATCATTCAAGTTTGAAAAATAGAACTTGGGTAGTACATTTGTGGGGAATTTGAATAGCACTGGATAATCTGAAAAAAGTATATATAATTATGTCGATCAAACGCTCATTATTAGGGGTTTCCTCATGCATATACCACCTACTGGCCCTGGTTTTTCTTTTTTTGGGGACAAATGGGTATGCTGCTAACCCTGATGTTCCGGATAGTGAAGAGGCTATCACCGCGGGTCAATCAATATTTAATGCCAATTGTAAGACCTGCCACCGTCTGGACCAAAAATTAATTGGGCCGGCACTTCGAGGAGTGACAGATCGGAGAGAACTGGATTGGGCCAAACGGTTTATATTAAATTCCCAGGCAGTAATTCAAAGTGGTGATGCCGACGCAGTCGCACTTTACAAAGAATACAACAATGCCGTCATGCCAGCGCACACTTTTTTAAGTGATGATGAGGTCATGAATTTGTTGTCCTACATTGAATATGGAGACAAGGCGGATCCAGAAGCCGAAGCTGCTACGGGGGGCGAAGCCGCCGGGCAGGGTGACGGAGGAGGTGGAATCCCCAATGAATACCTTACCATCATACTGGTGGTTTTGGTCATTATGCTTTTACTGGTTTTGATCGTTTTGGGCCTCATTGTTTCGGTGCTTACCAAATACATGAACAACAACGAGAAGCTGGATGAAGACGATAAAGCATATATCAATCAGAAAACCGATTACAAAGCCATTCTGAAAAGTGATGGGATGGTAATTATCATCACCACCATTGTGCTGGCCTTTGTCGTGAAAACGGCCATCGATGGCCTCTATACCATAGGTGTTCAACAGGGATATGCTCCCGCTCAGCCTATTGCCTATTCCCACGAACTACACGCCGGACAGTACGAAATTCCCTGTCAATATTGCCATACCGGAGTTGAAATCGGCAAATCCGCCAATATTCCCTCCGCCAATATCTGTATGAATTGCCATATGCATATTCAAAATAAGGAGGGTGAGGACGGAATATCACCGGAAATTGCCAAAATTTATGATGCGGTGGACAATAACAAGCCCATTGAATGGGTGAGGGTCCATAATCTACCAGATCTGGCCTATTTCAACCATTCCCAACATGTGGCAGTTGGTGGAATTGAATGCCAGACCTGCCACGGTCCGGTTGAAGAAATGGAAGTTGTGTACCAGCACAGTGCACTGACCATGGGATGGTGCATAGATTGTCATAGAAATACCGAAGTGGTAACTACCGGTAATGAATATTACGATAAACTCGTACAACTGCATTCGGAATCAAAAGACGCATTGAAGGTCAAGGACATTGGTGGTCTGGAATGTGCAAAGTGTCATTATTAAAATCTTTAAGAACATTCTTTTCTTTAATATAAAATGAAAGAAAATAAAAAGACATATTGGAAAGGGTTGGAACAGTTAACAAACGATCCCGAGTTTGTAAAACATGCTGACCAGGAATTCCCAGGAATAAAAGGGTCTAAAAATCAAGGCGAAGATGGCGGTTCCTCCAGGAGGGATTTTCTCAAAATGATGGGCTTTAGCCTTGCAGCAGCCTCTTTGGCCGCCTGTGAAGCGCCTGTCAGGAAAGCCATCCCTTACGTCAATAAACCGGTGGACATCGACCCCTCCATTGCCAATTATTATGCTTCTACCTACGCTTCAGGTGGTAATTATGCTTCCATTGTGGTGAAAACCAGGGAAGGCAGGCCCATAAAGGTGGATGGAAATGAGATGTCTTCCATCACTCAAGGGGGAACCAGTGCCCAGGTAGAGGCCTCTATTCTATCACTTTATGATGATCAAAGAGTAAAAGGTCCTCTTGTAAATGGAGCTGAGGCAGAATGGGCAGCCATTGATACAGAACTGCCAGCCAAACTAAGGGCTGCTGGAAACATCAGAATAGTCTCCAATACATTGCTCTCTCCCAGCACCGACAGGGCCATCAGGCTTTTTGGCGAAGCCATGGGTGATGTGGAATTGATCACTTATGATCCAATTTCAAGTTATGGGATAACCAAGGCCAGTGAAACATATTATGGAAGCAATGTATTGCCAAGCTATCATTTTGACAATGCTAAAGTTATTGTCAGCTTCGGGGCGGATTTTTTGGGAACCTGGATTTCCCCTATACAATTTGCCAAACAATACAGCAAGGGGAGAAAAATTTCCAAGGAAAACCCCAATATGTCAAGGCATTTTCAGTTTGAGTCCAACCTTTCACTGACTGGTGCGAATGCAGATTACAGGACGCCCATCAAAGCTTCACAAAGTGGATTGGCTGTTCTTTCTTTATATAACCTACTGGCGGGGAAAGCCGGAAGTGCTGCTTTAAGTGGTGGAAGCATGGAACTGACCCACCTTGCGAAGGCAGCCGATGAACTTTGGGCAAATAGAGGTGCGTCCCTGGTGGTTTCAGGTTCAAATGACCCCAACGTTCAAGTGGTTATTCACGCCATCAACGAATTATTGGGCAACAATGGTCAAACAGTTGATTTTACCCAGCCGACTTACTATAGGAAGGGCAACGACAGCAAGATGAACGAGTTGGTGACGGAACTGAACGCAGGCAGGGTCGGAGCAGTGATTTTTTACAATTGTAATCCAGTATATGATTTTTCAAGGGGGCAGGAACTGGCTGAGGGCATTGCCAAGGCAAAAGTTTCCATAGCCACCACGGAGACAAAAAATGAGACTTCATCTCTGGTCCAGTACCTGACTCCCGACCACCATTATCTGGAGTCTTGGAATGATTTTAACCCCAAAAGGGGTGAATACAGCTTATCACAACCTACCATTTCTCCCCTGTTCAACACCCGACAGGCCCAGGAAAGTTTGCTGAAATGGGCAGGTAACAATACTTCTTTTTACGATTTTATCAGAGAAAACTGGCAAGGGATTTTCGAATCCCAAGGGGAGGTCACTGATTTCCAGGAATTTTGGGACAGGTGCCTATATAACGGTGTTTACACTGAAGCAATGCCAACCGAAGAAGCAGAAGGAATTGTTGCTGTGGGAGACATCAGCTCATCGGCCTCAGCTTTAGGCCGTGATTACACCGCCGAATCTACCCAACCTGAATTGGTGATATATGCCAAAGTTGGAATAGGTTCGGGAGCTTCTGCAAATAACCCTTGGCTGCAGGAAATGCCGGATTCCATCTCCAAGGCTACTTGGGACAATTACCTTACCGTTTCACAAAAGTGGGCCAATGACAATGGGTTAACAATGTCGGAAGGCGGCACCAAAAAAGCCAACCTGACGGTAAACGGGGTGACCGTTAGTGTTCCTGTTATGGTTCAACCAGGTCAGGCAGACGGGACGTTTGGTCTTGCCCTGGGGTACGGAAGGACAGATGCTGGCAGGGTTGCCAATGAAGTGGGAGTGAACGCTTATCCCTTTTTGGATATTAGCAAAGGTTATTTAAGCTATGATATTTTAGAAGGTGTTAGTATTGAGTTGACGCCTGAATACTATCAATTAGCACAGACCCAAACCCATGATACCTATATGGGCAGGGATTTTGTCATTCAGGAAGCGACCTTAGATGAGTACAAGGAAGATGCAAGTGCAGGGAGATATCATCCTGAGATATATAAAGACGGAGAATTTGTAAAACCCAGCAAAATCTCACTTTGGTCGGGCCATAAATACAGCCAGCACCATTGGGGTTTGGCCATTGATATGAACTCCTGTACAGGCTGCGCTGCTTGTACTGTCGCTTGTCAGGTGGAAAACAATGTGGCGGTTGTGGGTAGGCAGGAAGTGCTGAACCGCAGGGAAATGGCCTGGATCAGAATTGACAGGTACTACAGTTCTACCGAAGGGGCGACTTCTTACGAGGAACTGGAAAATGCCGCCGAAAATCCAGAAGTCACCTTTCAGCCGATGATGTGTCAGCACTGTAACAACGCGCCCTGTGAGACGGTGTGTCCGGTTGTCGCGACCACACACAGTTCAGAGGGCTTGAACCAGATGACCTACAACAGGTGCATCGGTACCCGCTATTGTGCGAATAACTGTCCTTATAAAGTGAGAAGATTCAATTGGTTCAAGTACCATGACAATAAGGATTTTGCAGGAGTGAATTTTCCTCAAAATGATGATTTGGGTAAAATGGTGTTGAACCCTGATGTTACGGTTCGTGCCAGGGGAGTGATGGAAAAATGCTCCATGTGTGTGCAGCGGATTCAGGCTGGTAAGTTGGCAGCAAAGAAGGAAAACCGCAAGATCAAGGATGGAGAAATCAATGTGGCCTGTGCAGTGGCCTGCCCTACTACAGCTCTGGTATTCGGGGACATGAATGATACGGAGTCTAAGGTTTCTCAATTATTGAAAATTGAGGAAAACACCCTAGATGCGAATAAAGAAGTAAATGAGGAAAGGGCCTATCACGTATTGGAGGAAATCAATGTGAGCCCCAACGTTTGGTATTTTACCAAAATCAGAAATAAGGATAAAAACGAAGCTTAAT
>JBBDSB010000441.1:0-4967 GCA_040905205.1 Cyclobacteriaceae bacterium | reverse complement strand
GGATTAGGGCAATGCCCACCAAACGGGCACTTCATAAATGGTAACATCATTGATTTCCGTTGGCGTATTGGGATTCCTGTTCACTTCTGAAGGCGGATAGGGCAATCTTTGGGGTGTGCCTCTTGGGTCATTCATTTGAGGGATACCGGTCCTTCTGTAATCATTATAGGCTTCAATTGATTGAAACATCCAAAAAGAGATGTTTTTCTGTCCAATAATGTGACTTAGCGTCAAATTATCTGATCCTGGCAAAACCGTACCCTGATTTAAATATTCAGTGATTTTTTCTTCTGATATACCCGATCTTCTACAGGAGGTTTCGACGGCTTCCTGATAAGCGGCATATGCTTCTTCCTGTAGCCCTAATCTCAAATTTGCTTCTGCTTCTATGAATTTCATCTCATCATAGGTAATTAATGGTTGAGGGGATTCGTCATAGAGAACGTTATTTGGGGACGGTGCCGAATAGATTGAATGCGTGAGATCCGTTTGTGATTCCCCACTCGGGGCACCCACAAATTCTCCATTTATTCTGGTAAACCACCTATCCGCCCTGGGATCAGTATATCCCGGATCATTAAAACTGTTTACCAAATCAAGGAATGTTTGGCTGACCGCATAAGTTTGCTCTTGTTTTTGCCAACCTGTCCAGGGATTATCATTGGTATTTCCGGAAAGATACCCATCAAAAACCATCCCTTCCTCCTCTGATTCAAAGGCATTTTCCAAGGCATTTAGGGCATCCTGTGCAGAAGATTCGGGTTGAATATTACTTAATCTGTTATAAAAACGTGCCTTCAGGGCATAAGCGGCCTTCTTCCACATTTCACTATTTCCCTGATAAATCAAATCAAACCTAGAAATATTCACTATGGATTCCCTATCCAAATCAACAATGGCCTCATCCAGCAATTGCTGAAGAAACCCATAAATGGTTTCCTGATTGTCAAACGCAGGTGCACGGTTCAGGCTTCCCTGTATGGCTTCCGAATGAGGCATCTCTCCAAAAAAATCGGTGCCTACACTGAGGGTATAGGCATAAAGAATTTTAGCCATGCCTACTGCCTGATACTGGCCTTCCTCATTTCCTCCTTCCGAACCTTTTTCAATGATGGTATTCAAATCTTTTAAGGTAAAATAGGTACTGTTCCATACGTTATTGTTTACGTTGAACGGCATTCTTGGATTTAAATGCACATTGGTATTGTGCTCTACAAAAAAGCAGGCATATTCTCCTCCCCCATCACCTGCTACTCCGTAAATGGTGCTAATGGTTGCCTGTGGCAATAGGAGGCTAATGGGCACATCGACTGAAGCATTTGGGTTTGTGTTGATTTCATCCAGAATATCCTCACTGCAGGAAAATAAAAGTCCTGTCACCAATACAGATAATATTATTTTTAAATGATAGGTATATTTCATGATAATGCTTGTTTTGGGTTTAAAAATCAATCCTAATACCCCCCCCGAAACTCCTGGTCTGAGGATAGGAATTGTAGGATTCAGCTTCTGTGGTATTAAACATTTCAGGATCGAAATGGGGCATAGCTGCACTTAAAAGCAAGTTCCTCGATATAAGGTACACAGAAGCAGTTCGTATAAATGAATTTTGCAACCAACTGACAGGGAACCGATAGTCCAACCTCAGTTCCCTTAGACGGACAAAGGTCCCATCATATACATTGGCTTCATTAATAGGATCATCGTTTACCCTATAAAAATCAAAACCTTTTTTTATGGTCACATTGTTATCTCCTTCCACGATCAGGTTGCCCTGGTCATAATACCCCATTTTACCTGGAAAAACCTGGTCTGCTTCCCGATTCTCTGTCTCACTGAGAATCCCGTATAATTTCCCCAGCCGGTTATAGCCTGATGAAACTTTTCCCCCTTGTCGCCAGTCTATTTGAGCCGAAACAGAAAAGTTTTTAAAGTTGAAACTATTAAGAAAACTCATGTCAAAATCCGGCTGGGCACTTCCCAGGATGATTTGACTGGTAGACCTTAGCGGCATCCCATACCTTGGGTTAGGATTGCCATTGGGGAGACTGGCGCGGCTGTCCACTACAATTTCCCCACTGTCCGGATCCCGGGCATAACCGAACCCTCTTAAAGAAGGATATTCTTCTCCTTCCACAGCGACAGAAGTAACCCTAAATCCACCCATTTCGAGCTGATCTATTCCCGCTGCCAAACTCACCACCCGATTGATATAGGTGGTGAAATTCGTAGTCAGGTCCCAGGTAAAAGCTGAGGTAGAAACCGGTGTCAGGTTGAGCATGATTTCATGCCCTTTTACACTCATTTCTCCGGCATTTCTCAATTCGCTGGAATAGCCTGTCGAAATGGCTATGGGAACCCGGTATATCTGACCGTCTGATTTTGAATCATAATAGGTATAATCCAAACCTATACGGTCATTGAAAAACCTTAAGTCCACTCCGATTTCAAAGGTTCTAGTATTCTCCGGTCTTAAATCGCTACTGTTTAAGGCATTACTAAGTGTAAATGCATTCAACCCCTGATAGGGGAAAGTAAAACCTCCGGTAGCGGCACCAGGGACAAAAAGGGTTGCGGTAGAATAGATCGGACCAGCCTGGCCCACTTCTGCTATACTGGCTCGAAACTTCCCAAAAGTGAGAAAATTTTCTGAACCAGGTAAAAACTCTGTAAAAACAACCCCTGTTCCAACAGATGGGTAGAAAAAAGACCGGTTACCTCTTGGCATATTCGATACGATATCATTCCTTCCTGTTGCATTCAGGAAAACGGTGTTTTGCCAGGATAAAGAAAGGTTTCCATATAAACCTACTACCCGGCTTCTGGTTAGGTTTTCATTGGTTGTCTGTACCGCGGTATTTGATATATGATGAAAACCACCGATCACCAGGTCAGAACCATTACTGGAAATGGAACTCCCTCTTATATCGTACATTTCATTCCCTGCCAAAAAATCCACATTAAAACCATCTCCAAAATCCTGCTTAACATTAAGGTTCAAATTGGAATTGATTTGTCTTTGGTTTAACATACTGTTGCTTATACTTCCACCACTTGGCGGATCAGTTCTTCCACCGCCTGAACCCTTTTCAACCACGTTTTTATTTTGGGTAGTGTATTCATCCAATCCGATCCTGTAATCGACTGTTAACCAATTTAATGGCTGGTAGTTGAAGCTCAGGTTTCCAAAAGTCCTTGAGGTCCTGTTTTCAGAATAATTGTTTTCCAAAGCCCAATAATAATTATCATGTTGGCCCCTGAAGTTAATTTGTTTGTAGGGATCTCCGGGTTCATGGGTAGGCTTGCCTTTTAAATTGTAAGATGGTGGTATGGCAAATGTGCCCCACCATGGCAAAATGGCACCTTCAATTAAGTTGTTGGAATAATTAATAGAAGTATTGACTTTCAATTTATCTGTCAAATCATATCCACCAGCCACCTTTATGTTTATTCTTTGCATTCCGGTATTTTCCAATATACCATCCTGGTTGGCCATACCTAAATTGATGGCATAATTGCCCCTTTCAAGGGCATTGGCAATGGAAAGGTTCGTGTTTGAAGTGCCTCCAGTCCTGAACAAATCGCCTACATTGTCATACACTGTCGCTTCTTCCAATTCTCCCAATTGATTGGTATAAACCCCCATGGTATCAATTCTTGGCCCCCAGGAAAAAGCTGAAAACGGATTAAATACACCTCTTTCACCTTGCGCATAGGTACTTTGTAAATCCGGAACCCTGGAAAGCTGGTCAAAATTATAATTACTTTCTAAGGTGACGGTTGGAGTACCTTTTAGCGCCCCTTCTCCTTTTTTTGTTTCAATTACGATTACCCCATTTGAGGCCCTTAATCCATATAAGGCTGCTGCAGTTGGGCCTTTAAGCACATTCATGGATTTAATATCATTTGGGTTGATATCAATGGTTCTGCTTCCGCTGGAAATTGGAAGGCCATCTACCACATAAAGCGGTTCATTGTTTCCTACAAATGACCTGCTGCCCCTGATATTGATCCGGGAAGTACTTCCGGGAGCACCGGAACTTTGTTTTACAATTACCCCGGCAATTTTTCCCTGAATACTGTTGACCAGGTTGGTATTCCCCACTGCGGCAAGTTTATCCCCCTCTATCTCCTGAACTGCATAACTTAATGATTTCTTTTCCCTTTCAATTCCAAAAGCAGTAACCACCACCTCATCCAACGAACTCTGGTCCTGTACCATCTGAACATTTATAACGTTTGAATTTCCTACCGTCCTCCGCTGGCTCTCGTATCCTACAAATGAATAAATCAAAACCGCCCCTTCCTCTGCCTCCAGGGTGTAATTCCCATCGATATCCGATACGGTACCTGTACTCGATCCTTCGATAATAATGGTTACACCCGGCAGAGGTGATCCATTTTCATCAGTTACCTTTCCTGTTACTTCAACAAACAATTCGACCATAGAAACCTTATGGTTGAATTGGTGGATTTTGGATTTCTTAACATTGGTTTCTGCATTTCCATCCCGGGCTAAAAGCAGCCCCATTGATAAGCCTTGAATGAGGAAGGTATAGGCCAATAATTTGGTCATGCGAGTTATATGACATGGTATAAGAATTTTCATACGTTTACATGGTTTGTTTTGGTTATGATAATTGGTTAAATAACTGGGAATAGGTTCAGGTCCCCATTGCTTTTTGCCCTTGAATATATTCGATCATTTTACCTTAAACTCATTTTTCCTGTTATTCCGGAAAATTAATTGATAGGTAAGCCGACGATATAAGCCTTCTATGCCCGGTCTGTATATGCTTCCAATATCCATCTTCTTCAATACTAGGATAAGACCCGCTATATAATTTAAAATCGGCCTTTACCTGGGTACTTTAAAACTACTTTAATTTAATTCCCTAATTTAATTAATTTTTCCCAAAAAACAGTCAAAAAATGGTGGTGAAGTCTAGGGATTGAAGGAGATTGAA
>JBBDSB010000440.1:0-4980 GCA_040905205.1 Cyclobacteriaceae bacterium | reverse complement strand
GAGTTTGTTGCCAATTTGGCCAATGCCCATGATCTGATTTTGGTGGTAGACAATTGTTTCGCTACTCCCTACCTACAACAGCCCGCCAAATGGGGAGCGCATATGGTAACACACAGTGCTACGAAATTCATCGATGGGCAGGGCCGGGTATTGGGCGGTTTGATATTGGGAGAGAAGGAATTGATTGATCAGGTTCAGTTTTTTCTCCGCCATACCGGCCCCTCTTTGTCTCCTTTTAATGCCTGGGTTTTGTCCAAAAGCATGGAAACCCTGGCCGTGAGGATGGATCGGCATTGTGAAAATGCATTGAAAATTGCGCAATATTTTGAAGAAAATTCTGAAATAGAGATGGTAAAATATCCTTTTCTACCTTCCCATCCTCAATTTAACCTGGCAAAAAAACAAATGAAACACGGTGGAGGAATTATAACCCTGACCCTTAAAGGAGGATTAAGCAGGGCACAGCAATTTATTGACCAATTAAAAATGATTTCGGTAACTGCCAATCTGGGAGATAGCCGCAGCATTATTACACACCCTGCCTCCACCACCCACAGTAAGCTGACAGAAGAAGAAAGGGAAAGGGTGGGTATATTAAATGGCCTGGTAAGGTTATCCGTAGGTCTGGAACATGTGGATGACATCATATTGGATATAGAACGGGCACTGGAACTATCTAGAAGTTGAAGTTAAGGCTTTAACAGAACAAGGCATTGCCCCTACATTTTAGACTAACTAAAAATTGGCTGCACGGGGTTTGATCACCAGCCTATTTTCAAAGGTATTCAGCTTCATTTTTGGCTCATTCAGGAAAAATCACCCGAATCACAATCATCTGCCGGGCTTTATTCCTGTAAATCCCAGTTTCAAGGATGGCATCTTTGGTCCTGTTCCCGGAGGGGGAGGCTGCGGGGAGGTTCCGGTTTGTTTGATATTCACGTCCTTTAATTTAATAATGATTCGATGATCTGATGATCTGATGAGCGTGCTGTTCGGTATTCGCAATGCCGAACCCGGATGGGCATGGTTTGTAAGCCAGGTTTCGGACAGAATAGGGGATTACAAATCCCCATCACCTTACCCACGGAATTACAAATTCCGCGCAGCGTGCTGTTCGGTATGCAATGCCGAGACCTCCAACCATCCAATTTAATAACTTCAGTTGTCCATTTATGGTACCTGGTTCAAGTAAAAACCTGTCAGGTTTTCTACTCCTGACAGGTTTTTTATCTGATTCCATTAGGTGTGATCCACAAATTGGCCAGAGATCAGCTTAGACCATGTTAGGCACTTCAAAACCTTCTCTATAGTTACGGGTCAACATCTGATCAGCTTCCGAATCATTGACAAATGTTTCAGACTGTGGATTAAATGTCAGGACACGCTCTAATTTATAGGCAATGTTGCCCAGGTGGGCCAGACCCGAGGAAAGATGGGCCGTCTCCACTGGGCCGTTAAGTATAGACCGATCATGTTTTCTTACCGCCTCAATAAAATTCGCAAAATGGCCATCGGTACCACCTGCTCCTCTGTCCATTCCGGTACCGGATTCTCCACCGTCATCTCCTGATTTACCGGGTGTTCTGTCTTTTCCCAAAAACGATTTGTACTTATCGTAGCCATCCACGACAATATATCCTTTATCTCCGTAGAAGATATTGCCTACTGTAGCACCGCCTTCCTCATTGGTGCACCAGGGCCTCACTTCAAATTGAATGATTTTATTTTCTTCAGGATAATTATATACTGATGTCAGAACTTCAGGCACTTCTTTGGCATCATCCCAAAGGAACTTTCCTCCCATGGAGGTGATTTTGGTGGGAAGGCCGACATCCAGTCCCCACATGCAAAGGTCTGTTTCATGAATACCCTGGTTCCCTACATCGCCATTACCATAATCCCAGTGCCAATGCCAGTTGTAATGCACTAGATTTTTGGAAAATGGCTGCTTTGGTGCAGGACCGGTCCATAAGTCATAGTCGATGCCTTCCGGAACAGGTGAAAATCCCTGGTTGCCAATACTTGGCCTCCACCTGAAAACAATCCCCCTTGCCATGTAAACCCTACCAATATAGCCATCCCTCATCAATTGAACGGCCTCTTGCACCGCAGGTGAGCTTCGCAGCTGTACACCATGTTGTACAATGCGATCATACTTATGGGCAGCTTCTACCATTTTACGGCCTTCCCAAATATTGTGGGACCCTGGTTTTTCTACATATACGTCTTTTCCGGCCTGACAAGCCCATATGGTCGTCAGGGCGTGCCAATGATTGGGCGAAGCTATACTGATCACGTCAATGTCCGGATCGTCTATCACCCTTCGCAGGTCCTGCTCCAGGGCGACCTCTTTATTGTAAGTTTCTTTGAAACTTTTTTGCCGCTCCCTTAGCAGGTTCATATCCGGGTCACAAAGGGTGGTAACCTGTACATTTTCTTGGTTCATCAGGCTTTGAATATGGCTTTTCCCCCTTCCGTTCACGCCCAGCACAGCAGCGTTGATCCGATCATTGGCCCCAAAAACACTGGATGAAAGTATAGTGGGTGCCACAAATGCCGCCGAACCGGCAATGGCTGATTTCTTGATAAAAGATCTTCTGGATGATTCGTTATTCATAATATGCTTATTTTGAGTATAAATTTAAATGTAACCGATAAATATAAAAAATTCGCCCGAAGACCGCGGTCTTCGGGCGAATTTTTTATATGGGCGGCATCATTCACCAATGGCCCGCATGGGGTCTTCGTTGGGTGCGCCGGCAGATTGAACCACATGGTTTAAAGGTTCAATATTGCCTTCAGCACCGTTGTATCCGGTAGTCTGATTAAGCGTGGCCTCCACATTTCCGACAAGGTAAGGCTGGTATACCGGCCAGTAAACATGTTTGGGATCCATGGTGTACTTGGTCGTATTGTAAGTTGCCCAAGGTACTTCGTTACGGTAGAAATTATTTTTTTCCATCATGCGGTCATAGTAGAAACTATTCGCCGATATGGACTTTTCTATATCGTTTCCTGAGATAGAATAAGTTTTTCCGTTGTAGGCCATTTTTCCGGTTTTGGCCAGAATTACTGAGATCCTTACCAGTTCATCGTGCCGGTATTCCTCACCGAACAACTCCCTATTTCGCTCGTCCAGTACCGCACCAATACCCTCTGTTTGCATGTCAGCTACTGTGTACATATGAATAGCATTGGCCCGCTGGCGTATGGTATTAATATCCTCGGCCGCGCCAGCAAGGTTATCCTGCCAGAACCGGGCTTCAGCCCTCACCAGGTAGGCTTCTGCAATGCGCATGATGTACATATCTGCTTTGCCCCCATCCTGACGGTCAGGTCTTGATTCCTGATTTACAGAGTAGAACTTGTAGCGGGGGTAACCAAACCAGCAACGGATGGTATCCTGACAGGTCAGGTTGCCATTGTCATCGTATAGACGTAGCGGTTGCAGGTAATTGGGACTGCCGTCCTCCAGAAGGGATGGATTGTCATACAATACGTCCTCCATTTCAAACCAGTTCAGATCCTTGTGACGGTAGTCCTGTTCGTCCAATGTACCTTTGAAATTCCATATTTCGTACTGGGAATAATTGGTCGGACGGGCAAAACCCTGACCCCGGCCCCACTTTTTCATCATGCGACCCCGTTCGTCAGAGGTAGATTGCTGTACATCCGTTCCAATCCGGGTAGTTCCTGGTTCCCATACCCCCAGGTTGGTACTGACGAAATTGGGGCCCCAAGCCCTGATTCTTGCTGAACGTCCCTGGGATCCCAATATAAAGGGTTCGTTTACTACCAAC
This sequence comes from Cyclobacteriaceae bacterium, assembly GCA_040905205.1. Taxonomy (GTDB): domain Bacteria; phylum Bacteroidota; class Bacteroidia; order Cytophagales; family Cyclobacteriaceae; genus Cyclobacterium. The sequence continues at coordinate 1,180 of JBBDSB010000440.1, read as the reverse complement.
CAGATTCCCTCCGGGTTGCTGGTTTTTTGAGCCCCCCTGTCCATATGCAGGTAATTGACCGCATCAGCAGGCGCATAGCCTGACCTTCCGGGCAGCGGGTTGCCTGTATTTGGATTATTGGTATTGGCCACTTCTACTTCAGTCACACCGGAGGGAATCATGTCGTCTGTGAATAGCTGGGACTCCCCGCCATTGATCACATCGTCCATCAGTTGCTCGGCATCGGCAAAGCGTTCGTTTAGCATGTAATATTTGGCCAATAAAATGCGAACCGCATCTTTGGGAGCCTGACCAATGGGTAACTGGCTTTTGGGTTTTACATGTTGTACGGCATACTCCAGATCCATAATCATCTGGTCCCAAATACCTTGCATATTAAACACTTTAAAATCCCTGCGGGCCTCTGATACGACATTTAATGGAAAGGCAACATTGCCGAAGTCCATCGTGAGCTGCATATAGAAAAAAGCGCGTAGGAAATAGGCAGATCCCAGCAGGTGATTTCTCTCCGCATCGTTTACCCCATCAGGCCATTCTGGTAAATCTATATAGTCGATCACCGTATTGGCCTTTTTGATGTGGTCGTAATTGTCCTCGTAAAAGGAGCGGGCACGCCCTGCATCATTATTCCGTGAATTCGTGGGCGTGGCATAAGTACGCAGGTCCACAAAGGCATCTGGCTTATCGGTGGCAGATACTACTGAAGCATCGCTCATGTTGCTGTTGAACATCAGCTCCCGGGTATCCCCGTTCCATTGGGACATTACTCCCCTCAGGGAAGCATCCAGGGCTGTTTGTAAGCCTGCCGCATCTTTGTAGGTATTTTCCGGACTAAGGAAGGACAATGGTTGTTCCTCCAAAAAATCCTCCGAACAAGAAACGGACGCCAGAAGAAGTATGGATAGGCCTATTCCTTTGATTTTATTGAAATTTTTCATTTTTTATTCGTTTCTGGTTAGTAATAAATTTCCTCAACCTGCTGTTTAGAAAGTGAAATCCAAACTGAAGGAGTACGTTCTTGGCATCTCCCGGGAAGACTCAGGGTCTCCCAGGCTTTTTTCCCAAGGGGTGAATACAGCCGCATTCTCTATATTCAAAGCCAGACGTAGCCGGTTAGCCTTCAACCTGTCCAGAATTCCGCCAGGGAAGTTGTAACCCACAGAAACGTTTTGTAAACGAA
>JBBDSB010000439.1:2057-5002 GCA_040905205.1 Cyclobacteriaceae bacterium | reverse complement strand
ACCTGTTGTTGTGCGCCTGCCTGTAAACAAAATACAAAAAATAAACTTAAAGAAAGTAGAACTCGATTATTCATTGGTTTCATATGTTTATAATTGTTCTTTAGTGGTCATATGGAATCTCGCATGGTTGATAATCATCCCACTGGGTGTCGTTTGCGTCATGCTCGATTTCTTGTTTTTATATATAAATGCAATCATTTCCTAGTAACGTGAGTTGGACCTAATTTAATATTAAAACCGTCATTCCGAGGCTTAGAGGGGGATTGTGCGGTGGAAGCCGTGGGAATCTCTAGTAAAACGGGACTGCCACACCCTTTCTTCCCTCAGCTCCCACAAAAAAGGGTTCGCAGTGACGATATAGCCGGTTTTTAAGGATGTTCTTAACTCGAACTCACGTTAGTAACTAATTTCGTCTCCTAATTTCTGCCATACTAGTTCGGCAATGGCCTTGTAACCTTCTTTATTTGGGTGTACCCCATCGCTTTCCGTAAACAGTTCTGGTCGGTGATCCAAAGGTTCATTGAGGTCAATGAAATGGACGTTTTTCTCGGCTGCAACTCTTTTTGTCATGCCAATAAGTTCCTGAAGTCTGGGCTTGCGGATAGTTAGTCCGGCTATGCGTTCACTATCGAGGCCAGGAGTCTCCAGCACCATTGGCGATGGAGCGCACAGGTAAATTTGTGGCTTGGAGGACAATTTTGATAATTCATCAACAAGATCACGGTAATCGCTTTCGAATTCATCCTTGTATTCCCAGCACTTTCGGTCCCCGCAGGTGCCCATGCCGCAGGTATCGTTCGTGCCAAGACTGATGATGATAATATCTGGGTTTGCTTCCTTTATTTTGGGCAACACGTTCCAAACGGTCGGAATTCCTTTTCGTATAAGGGTACAACCTCCCACGCCAAAATTTTCTACGGAATAATCTTTACCCAAAAGCGCCTGTAATTGGGCCGGGTAAGAATGTTTGTCCCGGTCATCCAGTCGGGCCCCGTAGGTAATGCTATCCCCGATACAGGCCACTTTTATTTTTTCCTTGGTGCTAAAACCTGTAATAGCAAAAAGCACGATCATTAACGTGGTGCAAAAAATAAGGGGAGGGATGTATTTTTTTATTCGTTTCATAGGTCTAATCTTCTATGTGACATACTTCAAAACTATAAATTATCGGTTTTCTTTTTATTTGTCAATGGGTTTTACATGTGAATCGGTCGGATGCTCTTGTATTGAAACAAAAACTATGTAAGCGTCATCTCCCTTTTTTACTGCCATACTTAAGACCCTGGGCTTACCCTCTTCCTGGTAAAAAAATGGACGCTCCATGCGGTCGGGCAACAACTCTGAACCGTTAGCCATAGGGATCCGTTTGTTCTGAATTACATATTCTGTGGCTTTCCTCCAGTTGATCCCATCCGATGAGTTTATCATCCCAATAAAGGTATGGGCGTGGAAGACACCGTAAAATCTGTCCCGCCCGGTATCGTACCAGAGCGACATATCTTCCGTGTCGATGTCGTCGATCACCGCCCCGGGCTGCATCTCAAAAGGCCCGGTGGGAGAATCGGATATAGCGACAGCTTGGTTCCGGGTAAACCCAGAATCGTTGGGCTTATCGCCTTTTATAATCAGGTAGTATTTTCCGTCTTTCCCGTGTGCAAGGGCTGGATTTACCGTCAACGTTGTAATCGGTCCGGAGGGCTCAATGAGCGGTTTGTCCATTCGCTTCCACGGTCCATCAAGCGACTCAGCCACCGCCACGCCGGTTCGCTGATTCGGTCGCAGGTATTCTTGCCAGTTGGGATGACGGTACCCTACCCGAGCGATTTCAATCAGTTCTTCTTCAGTATAATCTTTATCTCCCAGATTTGTAGAAATATAATAGAGGTAATATTTATCCCCGAATTTTTTGATTTTGGGATTGTGCACCGTGATCGCATCCCAGTGGCCTTGTCCCCGGCTTTGCAATACCGTTTCCTTGTATTCCCAGGGCCCGGAAGGATTGTCGGCTATTGCGTGGGCAACTTCGGAATGCGTCAGCCAACTTAAAAAAGTGTATTCTTTAGGCCATCGCGAATAAAACAGGTGATATTTTCCGTCCTCTCCTTTTATGATTGATGAGCACCAGTTAAAGTAGTCATCCGTTTTAAAAATGTTTTTTTCAGTCAGCGGCTGCAGCCGATCTTTGAAGATCAATGGATTCTTCTCGGTTTGTGCAGAAACACACATTCCCATCAATATGCCTGCTATAGCACTGACAATAAACAGCTTCTTATTCATGGTTCTCAAATCTATAATTCTACTTCATCAGGCCACGGCACCGGTTGCCCTGTCTCAATAAACGAGGGCCGCTGGGCATCTACATTTCTCAGGTATTCTCCCAGTTTTACAGCCAGTTCATTCACTTTACCAGGATTTCTTTCAGCTAGATTATTTTGCTCGCCAATATCTTCCGGAATATTGAAAAGTTCAAAATGCTGATCATGGTAGTAATAAATGAGTTTCCAGTCGCCGCTGCGGATGGTACTGGTAGCGCCAATTCCCGGGCCGGTAGGGCCCCAGTTGTTGGGGAAATGCCAGAATAAATCTCTTGTTTTCGTTTCTTTTTCAGGGTTTAAAAGCAAAGGAACAAAACTTTTCCCATCAACGGTTTGAACTGTTTCGTACCCTTTTGCTCCGGTCATTTCAAGAATCGTCGGAAAGAAATCTTCGATAATTAGCATGTTATCATTTTCTGAACCGGGATTCACTTTTTCAGGCCATTTCACAATCATGGGTACACGAATGCCCCCTTCATAAACCGAGCCCTTGCCGCTGTTCAACGGTCGGTTGTGCGTGTGTGGCTCGCCTGCCCTGGCAGAAGCACTTAAACCGCCATTGTCTGACATAAACATAATAATGGTATTATCAGTCAACTCTTTTTCATCAAGGTAATTCATTAGATCCCG
>JBBDSB010000439.1:0-1957 GCA_040905205.1 Cyclobacteriaceae bacterium | reverse complement strand
GGCACTCCCCAGGGTAAAGTGTGTCCGCCTGTTTCCTTATTTCCAAAATTTTCAGTTCCGAGATAACTTCCCAGGCCTCCGGCCGCATGCCCGGCAATGTTTACATCGAACCCGCAGTTTTCGGGGTTGGCTGCCGGGGTATTCATTGCTCCGAAATGGGCCTTGCCGGTGTGAATCGTAAAATAGCCATTGTCTTTCAGAATCTGGGGCAATAGGGTGGCATGAACCGAACGCTCAATGCTATCGACTGGCTGAATACCATTTACATTCCAGTCCGGGTAGCTGAGTATTTCGTGTGGGGCATCAACGGATGCATTTCGGCGCAACGTCCAGTTGGTTACCCTGTGACGGGCTGCGTTCATACCACTCATCAGACTGACGCGGGTGGGTGAACAAACCGGAGTGGCATAGGCCTGTGTGAATAGCATCCCATCGGCAACCAGGCGTTCCATTCCGGGCGTATGGTACCGTTTATTGAGTTCGGTTTCTTCTTTCCAAAAAGGAACCGAAGTATCTTGCCAACCCATGTCATCGACCAGGAAAAGGATAATGTTAGGTTGTTTTTCCCTTTCGTTGGTGGCATTTCCGGTGCAAGATGTGAGGATGAAAAAAAGCAATACGAATACTAATTTCATTTATTTGGTAATTTTTATTCTACACGGTAAACAGATACGATTTTGATGCGAGGTTCTCCTATACTATCGGATATTTTAAGCCTGATAGCATTCACTTCCATGTCATCAAAAGCATGGATAAACTTGTGCCCGATGCTTGAACCCTCAAAAATGGGTTGCCAGCCTTTTTTTGTTTTGCCTTCCAATACAAATTTTCTGACCCTTTCGCCAAGAGCTATCTCTTCCTGCAACACGATGTGGTTGATGTTGGTCCTTTCTTTTAATTTAAGGGTCAGTCTTTTACCTTTTCCGGAAGTTTCTGCCAGTGGATTGCCAAATCGTCGTTTTATTTCCTCTCCCCATTCCTTCAAACGCTGTACATCCGCCTGGGGCAGTAATCCATCAGGGTTTGGTGTCAAGCCCATAATCAGGCTGGTATTGTGCCCCACACTCCTGTAATACATATCCATAAGGTTTTCCAGTGGATAGATATGCTTCTCATCATCCGGCTCCCAAAACCACTCGTGCCCCCCATTGTATCCCCGCAAGGGGGCATCACTCATGGCGGGCATGAAATAATCACCGTTAGGATCCCCCTCTTTGAGCAGTTGGAAATTGTTTTTAAGAACGACTTCCTGGTTGGCAGCATGCGAGAAAGGAAAGGGAAACGTACCCCAACTGGGGTAGGGGACCGTTCCGGTTTCGCTTCCGCCCCAGCGGATGTCGGCACGTTGGGTATTGTGGTAGAAAATGCCGTTGGGTTGGTTCTTTTCAAAAATGGATAGCACGTCCGGACCCCCCTTTTCAGGGCCATGTGCCCCTCCATCAAACCAAATGATGGCCAGGTCTCCATACCGGGAGGTCAACTCCTCTACCATACCCTCGCACATTTTATTGTAGTGCGCTTGTCTGTTTTGGGCAAATTGGTTATCTCCAAGCACTTTAAAATCATGTACGCCATAAAAGGAATTCCAGCGGATTCCAATATAGATGCCGGGCTGGATCCCATATTTTCTGCAGGAATTCACAAAATCCTTGACAATATCCCCTTTGCCTTCTTTCCATTTTACTGCTTTCAATGAATACGGATTGATGTCGCTTTGGTAGAGCGCAAACCCGGTTTCATGGGTGGCCGTTAATATTGCCATCTTAAAGCCGGCATCCTTAACAGCTTTGACCCATTGGTCCGTATCCAGATTGGTAGGTTTAAAGATATTGTAATCTTGAATGGGGGTGATCCTGTTTTTTGCCTGGTTGTAGGCTTTCCCGTCAAAGACATGTAGATCATAATGGAATACGGCCACCAACTCTGCATTTTGCCAGTCTAACTGGGCCTGCGTCGG
>JBBDSB010000438.1:0-5022 GCA_040905205.1 Cyclobacteriaceae bacterium | reverse complement strand
TTACCATTCCAACTGGCTCAACATGATGTACCCCCGCCTGTTCCTTGCCCGGAACCTGCTGAAAGATGATGGGGTGATCTTCGTTTCCATTGACGACAATGAGGTGCACAACCTTCGTTTATTGATGAATGAGATTTTTGGGGAGGATAATTTTATTGAAGAAATCGTTTGGAAGAACAAGTATAATGCAGGAGCATTAACAAGAGGCTTTTCTAATATTCATGAATATATATTGGGGTTCAGCAAAAATCCGCTTTCTAATATTGAAGCACCGCTAGATGATGAAACAATAAAGAAATACAATAAGAAAGATGATAAATATCCTGTACGAGGGGGATTTGTGACCCAACCATTGGCAACAGGTAGTAAAGACGAAAGGCCTAACCTTCGATATCCGATTTATTATAACGGTCAGGAAATATGGCCGGAAAAGCAATGGATATGGTCAAAAGACCGAGTTGAAAAAGCAATAGAAAAAGATGAGGTCGTATTCAACAAAGCTGGTAATTCATACAACCCAAGGGTAAAGCAATATTTAAAGGATGGACATGGAAAAATGAGGAAGGGGAAACCGATTTCAATATTGACAGGCCCTTATAATCAGGAAGGTTCCAAAGAGATAAAACAGTTGTTTGAAAAGAATCTATTTAGTTTTCCAAAACCTTCAAGTCTACTAATATATCTTATCTCATTCACCATTAATGAAAATGAGGAGAACAGAGAAATTTATTTGGACTTCTTTTCAGGATCAGGAACTTTAGGACAAGCTATTTTGGAGCTGGATTTTGGGGACGAAAAGGAAGCTCCAAAGCTTGACCTTGGCTTCAAGGTATTCAAACTCCAATCTTCCAATTTGAAAACGGAGAGCAATTGGAAAAGCAATTGGATGCGTTTACCGACCCCACCAAAGAAGGCTCGGAAGAAGAAAACATGCTGTACGAATTGTTGCTAAAGTCCGGCTATGACCTGAACAGCACAGTTGAGCACAAGGTAAATTATTATGCAGTAAACGGTAATGAAATAGTCGTTGCACTTAGCAAAATGGATGAAGCTATTGTAAAGGAAATAGTTTCTCTGAAACCTAGCAAGTGCATTGCATTGGACAAGCTGTTTGCAGGAAACGATCAATTGAAAACCAATACAGTGTTGCAAATGAGGGATGCGGGAGTGGAGTTTAAAACGATATGATAATGAATACACCTTTACAAAATAGATTTGAGACTCAACTTAGATCCCTAACTGGTTTTGACTTTCAAGATATGGTGATTAAAATATTTCAAATGAAATATGGAGAAACAGGCTTTACAGATATAAGGCCTCAGAAGGACAAAGGCAATGACGGAATAGTTGAAAGTGAAAAACGGATTATCGCTTGTTATGGACCAGAAGAGACTCAAAATACTGCGAAACGGCAAAAAGATTTTGAAGCCAAAGCGAAAGGTGATTTTGAACAATATAAAACTCATTGGGAGACGCAATATCCCAAATGGTCAATTGTAATCAACCATAAGATTGATCCTCAGTATGATAAAATAGTAAAAGAATTAAGCAGTAATGGAACAGTCATTGGATTAAGCCAGCTATTAACCATTATCGACAACCTCAAAAATTATCAAAAACGGCAACTTGGGTCTTACCTCAAGATTGATAAAGAGCTATTTGCAACAGACTTTCTCGGAGAAATTTTGGAAGATATGCTAAAAGAGGATGAAGATTTAACAATAACAACACCCTATCAGCCGAAAGGAATAATTGAAATTGGAGAAAAAATATTAAACAACTTCAACAAAGAAGAAATCGATGAGGTGAAGAGCGAATATGAGTCTATTCTCCTTGAAGGCATATTTAATCAAGTTAACAACCTTTTGTATGGATACGAGGATTCAGAAATTGTGAAAATTAAGCGAAGAATTATTTATGATTATACGCATAAATCGAACGGTAATTTCAATGGAAGGCTTGAACAGTTAACAAACTTATATCTTGAAAAATACTCTAGTGAAAGAGATGATGATTATTTATACTATGTCAGAGGATTACTGCTTTACCTTTTTGAACAATGTTTAATTGGAATTAAAACACAGTAAGAACAATGATATTACCTCATCCCGAAAGTGATTTATCAGTAAACATCATGGTTTTAGGAACCGACATAATCAGGTTGCTGAAAGGTCAAGGTTTTGTCTTAGTGGAAGATGTTTTAGCAGGTTTCATAAAAATCGGGAGCAAGAGAACACCAGATATGTTTTTGAATACGCTCACCTTTCTTTATTCCTGTGGTCTGATCGAAAAAAGAGGTTATAAAATCAAATTAACTCCACGACAACCCCAACAAATAGAACTATTTGAATAATGCTTGTACAATTATATTCAGATACCAACCTCCTACTAAAACCGTTCAAGTTTGAACCTGGTCTTAACATTATATTGGGTAAATATTCGGATGATAAAGAAAAAAAAGGGATAAATGGCATTGGAAAATCTTCATTGGTAAGGTTAATAGACTTTACATTGCTCTCTGACTCTGCGGAAAGAAGATTTTCTCAATCAAAATATGATTTTTTAAGAGAGGAAAACCATAACATTACCCTTGAATTCAAGGCGCAGGGGGTCACCTATTTCATAAAGCGAACTTTCGGAAAAGGAGACAGTATCTTCTTCGGAGAAAAGCTTAATAGCATAGAGGAATACACAAAAGCAGAATTAAAAAAGATCCTTACTAATAAACTGTTCCCATTCAAGGAAGAGGATGTTTTTTTCGAAGGTAAACGCTATGGTACTTTGATGGATTTTTTTATTAAGGATGATCTTGATAATCAACAGCGAGTTGATCCGCTCAGTTTTTCATCCGGAACCAGAAGCCAGACAAGTAAGGCTGTTTTTAATTTTTTTCTTTTGGGATTGCCAACGAAGGAAATTCTCAAATATGAAGAACTCTTAGGTGAACACAATGAGTTTAGTAAAACAGCAAAAGGACTTGAAAATAAAATAAAAATTGATCAAGGGAAATCCATAGAGGAATTTAAAAGTGACAGAATAAAGATTGATCAAAATATTGAATTGCTGGAACGTAGCTTAAGGGATTATAAATTTCTTGAAAATTATAAGAGCCTTGAAAAGGAACTTGTTGAGATTACTGCAAAAATCAATGATTATCTGAAAGAATACCATTCTGCAAACAGGAAACTCAAAAAAATTAAAGAAAGTTTTCAGTATAGTCAGTCAGTCGACACACAGGAAATCAAGAAATTATACAATGAAGTTTTTTCAACTTTTGGGGATTTGGTATCGAAAACAATTGATGAAATAACTTCCTTTAAAAAAGAAATCCTGGAGAACAGAAATAAGTTTTTAATAGCAAAGGAGCAAGAACTCCAAAAGTCAATTGATAAAATATTAGGTGAAATTTCAGCTTTAGAGCAAGAGCGGAGTAGGCTTTATAAACAGCTTGAAGAAAAAGGAGCTCTGGAAAGCATAACAAATACCTATGAGCAACTGACATTGGAGAAAACACAACTTGCAGGAAATTTAAAAATCCTTCAAGAATTGGATGGGCTTCAAGAAATGATGGGAAATCTGCATGTGACTATTTCAGAGATTAAAAGAGATATCGTAGCCACATTGAAACAAAACGAACCTATTATTTATAATCTCAGAGCCTTATTTTTAGAAATCCTTCAAAATGCAATTTTTCTCGAAGATGATAATCCAAGTGGATATTTTAGTATTTCACCCAAACCGGATTCCCCAAGAAACCAACTACCCTTCAAAGTAGAAATTGAAATTCCTAAGGCAGATGCTCTTGGGCAATCCCGATTAAAAATTGTTGCCTACGACCTAATGGTGTTTCTGAAAAATATTAATGAAGAAAGGGTGTTTCCTCGTTTTTTAATTCATGACGGGGTTTATCATGGTATTTCGCTTAATACAAAAATTAAAGCGCTTAACTTCATGTATCACCAACATTTGGAAAAACCATACTTTCAGTACATTACGACCTTTAATGAAGATGAAATATATATCCCAGAAGAAAAAACCGAATTAGTAGGCTCTTTTGATTTTGATTTGGAAAATGTTGTTATTGCGGAGTTTACGGATAATCCTGAAGGAATGATCTTTAAACGAGATTTTAAATAAATTGATATGAGTGGAGGTAATTGGGATAAATTCCATGTAAGGTATTTCTATGAGATGGAAAGTTTTTGTGAAGATATCAAAGGGCGTTTCCCGGAACTTTCTGAAAGGCTCGCAAAAACAAATGAGGCTTTGTATGAAATAATACATGCAATAGATTATGACGTTTGTGGTGACCAAATAATTGAATCTGATGAAAACTTTGAAAAGGAAGCTATTTCTAAATTGAATAAATTTGATCAATGAAACTCCAATTCGATCCCAATCAAGCCTATCAAAAGCAAGCGATCAACGCCATTGTTGACATCTTTGAAGGACAGCCTTTGAGCAGTAGCGAGTTGGACTTTACCTTGACGCACGGCAGCTTAAGCCTTTCCGAAAATGGCGTAGGAAACAATATCGTACTGACAGATGAACAAATTCTGAAAAATGTTCAGGAAGTTCAGCAATGAAACGACATTGAATCGGTTTCTGAATTGGACGGTATGAACTTCTCCATTGAAATGGAGACCGGGACCGGTAAAACGTACGTGTACCTGCGAACCATTTATGAACTCAACAAACAGTATGGATTTAAAAAGTTTGTGATTGTTGTACCGAGTGTGGCCATCCGGGAAGGCGTGCTGAAAAATTTGGAAATCACCTACGATCATTTTCAAACACTTTACGATAAAGTACCCGTTGATTTTGGCGTGTACGATTCGGGGAAAGTTTCTCAACTTAGAGGGTTTGCATCCAGCAATACAGTTCAGGTGCTGGTCATGAATATTGATGCCTTTGCCAAAGATGAAAACATCATCAACAAGCCCAACGACAAACTGACCGGCAAACGCCCGATTGAGTTCATCCAATACACTCGTCCATTCGTGATTGTGGACGAACCGCAGA
>JBBDSB010000437.1:0-5028 GCA_040905205.1 Cyclobacteriaceae bacterium | reverse complement strand
GCCTTTTGGCCCAGCCTTCCTTCGGGGAGCGTATGGCGGTATATTGGATGGATGTCTCCAGGTATGCAGACTCTTATGGGTATCAATTGGATAACTTTCGAACCCAATGGCCTTGGCGGGATTGGGTCATTCATGCCTTTAATAAAAATCTTCCCTATGATGACTTCATTACTTGGCAATTGGCTGGTGACCTTTTGGATAACCCGTCCAAGGAGCAAATATTGGCAACAGGCTTCAACAGAAACCATAAAATTACAGAAGAGGGTGCGGTAGATGAAGAAGAATACAGGATAACTTATGTGACAGACAGGACCAATACAGTAGGAAAGGCCTTGGTAGGAATGACTTTTGAATGTGCCGCCTGCCATGATCATAAATATGACCCCATCTCTCAGCAGGATTATTATAAAATGTTTTCCTTCTTTAATAATATAGACGAGTTGAGGACTTCAACTACACCCATAGATCCTTTAACAGGTACACCAGCTTCCTATGCCAAAAAACCCTTTATTGAAGTCACGGATGAAGACATCAAAGGCGTGTTGTCATTTGTCAATAAACAGGATACCAGCAGGCTAATTGTGTCTGTAATGGGTGAATTAGATACCTTACGAAAGAATTATATATTGGAAAGAGGTGTTTTTAATGCTTATGGAAAAGAAGTTGTTCCTGGTACCCCGGAAACAATATTGTCCTTTGACCCGGGATATCCTCAAAACCGGCTTGGTTTGGCGAAATGGTTATTTGCAGAAAATAACCCACTTACCGCAAGGGTTTTTGTTAACCAAATTTGGAAAGAATTTTTTGGCAGAGGCATCGTAAATACCACAGGTGATTTTGGCATGCAGGGGGAGTTACCCAGTCACCCGGAATTGCTGGATTGGTTGGCCATGGATTTTCAGGAAAATGGATGGAATATCAAACGCTTGATAAAGAAGATGGTCATGTCAGCTACTTACAGACAATCTGTGGTGGCCACAGAAGACCTGAGAAACATAGATCCCGATAATGTCTATTATACCCGTTCATCCCGCTTTCATCTGAAAGCGGAATTTATCCGCAATATGGTATTGTCAAGTAGTGGACTTTTAGTGTCGGCCATTGGGGGCCGAAGTGTGAAACCTTATCAACCGCATGGATTATGGGAAGCGGCCACGGCAGGAGGATCTACCTTAGCGGAATATGAGCAGGATCATGGAGATGACCTTTACCGAAGGGGATTATATTCATTTGTAAAAAGAACTGTACCGGCACCTTCCATGCTGATTTTTGATGCCAGCAACAGGGACCAGTGCGAAACGGAACGCTCTAATACCAATACCCCATTACAGGCATTGGTAATGATGAATGATCCCACTGTCCTGGAGGCTTCCAGGGTGTTGGCCTCCAAATTATTGCAGGAAGAAATTTCAGATAGAAACAGGATCAAAAAAGCATTCCGACTGATATTATGCAGGTTGCCAAAAGCCAAGGAATTGGACCTTCTGGAAACCTATTTTCAACAGAAATTGGCTGAAATTACCGAAGAGGATGCTAAAGAACTGGTATCCATTGGGGAATTTCCACAGCTGGAAAACAACAAAAATATTGAGGTATCTGCCTTGATGCAGGTGATTTCTGCATTATACAATATGGAAGAAGCGATAACCACATCTTAGTAATGGAAAAAGAAATGCTGGAATATGGGCTGAACAGGAATAGGAGAAGATTTCTTTCCCGTTTGAGTCTTGGAATCGGGAGCGTGGCATTGGGATCATTATTAATGCCAGACCTTTTTAAAGGGGCAAAGACCCCCAAAGACCATTATTTGACAGGCCCGGGGTTACCTGATTTTGCCCCAAAGGCCAAAAGAGTGATATACCTGTTTCAAAATGGTGCTCCCTCCCAGTTGGAGTCTTTTGACTATAAGCCAAAACTGAAAGCAATGCATGGGCAGGATTTGCCGGAATCCATTAGGGGTGGCCAAAGATTGACCGGATTTACGGCCAACCAAGCATCCCTTCCCTTGGTAGGTTCTTTCGTGGATTTTAAACAATACGGGGAATCCAAGGCCTGGGTGAGTGATCTTTTCCCGAAAACCGCAGAAATCGTGGACGATATTTGCATCATCAAGTCCATGCATACCGAAGCCATCAATCACGATCCAGCCTTAACCTTCTTTCAAACCGGCGCCCAACAGGGAAACCGACCCAGCATGGGTTCCTGGCTTAGCTATGGTCTGGGAAGTGAAAATCAAAATCTACCTTCTTTTACCGTGCTAATATCCAGGGGGGAGGGCAATAGCCAGGGTGTTTATTCCAAATTATGGTCAAATGGATTTTTGGATTCCATTCATCAGGGGGTTCAGTTCAGCAGTGGAGAGGATCCTGTTCTCTACCTGAAAGACCCCAAAGGTCTTAGCAGGATGGACAGAAGGGATATGCTTGATAAATTGGCCCAGTTGAACCAATGGTCTTATGAGGAAATTCTGGATCCGGAAATCAATACCAAAATTCAGCAATATGAAATGGCATACAGGATGCAGACTACTGTGCCCAAGGTTTTGGACATATCAAAGGAACCCCAAAGTATCATCGATCTCTATGGCGAAGAATGCAAGAAGCCGGGCACTTTTGCCGCAAATTGTCTCCTAGCTAGGAAATTGTCCGAAGAAGGTGTTCGATTCGTTCAATTATACCACCAAGGCTGGGATCAACATGTGAACCTTCCCAAAGAGTTTACAGGTCAGGCCAAGGATGTGGATCAGGCCTCTGCTGCTTTGGTGACCGACCTCAAACAAAGAGGTTTGTTGGATGAGACTTTGGTCATATGGGGCGGTGAGTTTGGCCGTACCAATTTTAGTCAGGGTAAATTGACAGAAGACAATTTCGGCCGCGATCATCATCCGCGGTGTTTCAGCATTTGGATGGCAGGAGGTGGTGTCAAGCCTGGATTAGTCTATGGGGAGACAGATGAACTGGGGTATAACATTGTTAAAGATCCGGTCCATGTACATGATTTTCAGGCCACTGTTTTACATCAACTGGGGCTGGATCATGAAAAACTGGTTTACAAACACCTGGGCCGAAGGTTCAGGCTTACAGATGTGGCGGGAAATGTCGTAAAGGACATCATTGCCTGATTTTGATGTGATGCTACCACATCAAAGAATTTCTTTTGCCTATTTGGGTTTAATCAGACCCATCCATGACAACAGCCCCAGAAAGGGCGATCCCATCTAACTTTTTAAAGAGTAATACTTGTTCACAGATAGGGCAAAAACCAATGGCCATTGCTTTATTTTTTTTTTAACTTGCCGTATTGGGAAGAGTTAGCTGGAATTGAAATTCTTTTATCAAAAATCAAATGATGGAAACGTAAAAGAAATCTATTCCTTAAACCCTGACCCATCATTTGAAATAACATTTGACAGCCTTGACCTTTTTGGTTCGTTTTTGTTTCAAGAGCCAAAAATGAACAGGAAGAAATAAGGATATTACAAGGTAAGTGGCCTTAAAATGCCTATTTTAATATCCACTACTCCTTCTTATTTATCCTAAATAAATTGTAGAAACAATAACCAGAAAAAACCATTGGTAATGGTCTATTACGAATCCTTATCCTAAGGTTTTATTCATTTTTTAGGGCATAAATTTCGGCTTTATCCGTTTTTTAATTTAACTAGTAAGCTATTTATTGATGCATCTTATTTTGTTTGTTTTGACCCAATGAGAATAAAATTTACCTTAAGCCCAATCCATAGCCTTCTGGTTGCCATATTATTTTGGAACTTTGCAGGCAATGCAGGTACTGCTTTAGCCCAGGCAAAAGATTGGAGAAATATTGAAAATGGTTTGGTCATTCCTGACAAAAGCTATAGTGACCAGCCCTATATCGTAAAAACTGATGACGGAGCCTGGTTATGCGTGATGACTACCGGAGCCGGGCACGAGGGAGCCAGTGGACAGCATATCATCAGCCAGCGAAGTTTTGACCAGGGCCTTAGCTGGGAAGAAATTGTAGAAATAGAGCCTTCAGATGGCCCTGAGGCTTCTTATGCCGTGCTTTTGAAAGCTCCTTCAGGCCGGGTATTTGTATTTTATAACCACAATACCGACAATCTCAGGGAGCTGAAAGGTGATGATCCTCCTTACAAAGATGGCGTCGTTAGAAGAGTGGACAGTCAGGGCTATTTTGTTTTCAAATATTCTGATGATCATGGTAAATCCTGGTCGGAAGTCAGGTATACTATTCCTGTACGTGAATTCGAAATAGACCGAAACAATCCTTATCAGGGGGATATCCGCTTTTTCTGGAACGTTGGAAAAGCCTTTTCACATAACGGAAGTGCCTTTGTTCCGCTGACCAAAGTAGGCGGCTTTGGGAACGGGTTTTTCACCTCCAATGAAGGGGTATTGCTAAAGAGTGAGAATTTATTGACGGTAGCCGATCCCAAAATGGCTGTATGGCAAACCCTGCCTGAGGGAGATACTGGTTTGAGAACCCCTGAAAATGGAGGACCTATTGCCGCTGAACACAGTTATAGTGTGTTAAGTGACGGCTCATTCTTTGTGGTTTACCGTTCGCTGGACGGGTACCCGGTATACAGTTACAGCCGGGATCAGGGCAAAACCTGGGATCCTCCGCAGTACATGAGGTATGCAGGTGGCCGGTTGATGAAGCATCCCAGGGCAGCCAATTTTGCCTGGAAATGCGAAAACGGAAAGTTTCTGTATTGGTTTCACAATCATGGGGGTAGATTTATCAGAGAGCATCCTAATCCGGGATCTATTAGCTACAATGACAGAAATCCCGTGTGGATAGCAGGAGGAAAGGAAGTAACCGGTAAAGGTGGCCAAATCATAAAATGGAGTCAACCTGAAATCCTGCTTTACGATGATGACCCCTTGATCAGAATAAGTTATCCTGACCTGATAGAGGCCGATGGCAACTATTATATGACCGAAACCCAGAAAGACATTGCCCGTCTCCACCAGATTGATACCAGCTTTCTCAACAAGCTTTGGAATCAATTTGAACTCGTCTCCC
>JBBDSB010000436.1:0-5036 GCA_040905205.1 Cyclobacteriaceae bacterium | reverse complement strand
ATGTTTATAATTAATCTAAATAAAAGAAGAATGAAAATAATATTACTCGCTTTAGGCTTTTTGTTTATAGGCACTTCACTATTTGCGCAAAACGCTACTGTAACCGGGGTAGTTAAAAATAACAATAATAATAGTGTTCAAAATACTAATGTAGCTATAGAAGGTACTACATTAGGCACTACAACTAACGAGAATGGATATTACGAGATAGAAAATGTTCCTGCTGGAGAATATTATCTTGTGGTATCTTTTATTGGCTATAAAACCACTAAAACAAAGTTTACAATTAGTTCAGATCAATCCATCAATATTGATGTGGTCTCAAAAGAGGATGTGTCAGAACTTGAAGAGGTTCAAATTGTATCGAACATTGGTGCCACAGAGATAAAGCCACAAAAAGTAATTTATAGTGTCGAGAAATTAGCATCACAAGCTGGAGGTACAGCTGGCGATATTCTCAAAAATATGCCTAGTGTTTCTATGGGAGGTTCACCAGGCGAGAACAAGGATATCCGGTATCGTGGTTTGGGAAAAGAGTATACAAAAGTGTTAATTAATGGCAGAAATGCTGGTGTTACAGGAGGAGATAGACAAACCATATTAGATCTCATACCCGCATCTCAGATAGAACGTATTGAAATTGAGTCCAATCCCTCGGCAGATAGTCAATCTGATGGAGTAAATGGAATTGTTAATATCATACTAAAAGACGGGGTCTCTATTCTAGGGTCAAGTGGGAATTTAGGTTTTATTGTGGATTCAGAAAATGGTTATAACGGTTCTGCCCAATACCATCAATCATTTGAAAAATTTCAATTTTCAGTTGGTATTGATAAGTTGACACGTAATATAGAAAAGTTTGATGATGGTACCATTACTAAATTTGATGATGATGGCGCTATTGAAGAGCTTACAACAATAGACAAAGATGAATATAAATTTTATGACAATACAGGAGCTAGACTAAATTTAAACTACTCACCTTCTGATAATATATCATTTCAAGCTGAATACTTGTACGGAGATCAAAACCAGATTAAAGAGAAAGAGGAGCTAAACTTGACGTCAAATCCCGATGGAAGTTTCAAAAAGGGTAAAGCAAGGATAGAAACAGAAGATAAAGATTTAAATTATCACAATGCATATTTTGGTACTCAAGCTAAAATAGGTTCTGGGCTTTTGAAAGTCGGCATAAATGTAAATTTATCTGAAGAAAGTAAGGTTAAACTCAGAAACGATTTTAAAACTGATAATAATGGAATTATTCTTGAGCTCGATGACCCAAAAAGACAACAAGATATAGAATCAATTTCTACTGATGTTATTTTGCCTTCGCTTAATTATGAGATCAATTTAAATAATATGTATTTAAAAGCCGGATACCAAGGTTTTTATACCGAATTTACCTCTACTCTGAATAGAGATAAATTTAATTTTGCAGAAGGTACTTTTGAAAATTCAGATGCAAGTAAAAACAATTTTGTTATTCAGGAAGATGTTCACGCGTTTTTCGCACTGGCAGAATGGTATAAAGACAAATGGAGTGTTGAGGGAGGCCTTAGATACGAAATTGTAGATGTAAATAGTATATCTTCTGTGGATACCATTCCAGAAGGAGTAAATAACTACGATTTTCTTTTACCCAATTTGCATATTGTATATAATCTAACCGATAAGTCTTATTTAAACTTCTCGTTTGGAAGGAGGTTAAGAAGACCATCTTATGAAGATTTGAATCCATTTATAGAAATTAAAGATTTGACAGAGATAAAAAGGGGAAATCCTGATTTAAATGCTGAATCTTCTTGGGCTTATGAATTAGGATACCTTAGAAAATTCAATAAAATTGATTTTGGTACAAATGTTTTTATTAGGGATATTAATAATTAAGAGATCCAACCTTTTTACCCAATGCAATCCCTGCAGTAACCCTCAAAGGCAATGGCTTCCAAACTGATTTTCAATTGGGATAATCTGTTCAGGTATTCCTCAGGTAGGTCCGGAAATTTTTCTACCTTCTGACAACATTTACACCGGAAGTTTGTACTACCGGCATTTTCAGTCTCGCCTGATTTTAATGCAAAAAGGGTATTCCCATCCGAACAGGGTATTTTAATAACCAACTTTTTTTCTGTAAACAAAATCAGAATCCTGTAAATCGTGGTCCGGTCCATTTTACCATTTAAAATTTGGCTTAAGGCACAAAGAGAAAAAGCTTTTTCGGTTTCATAAAGTTGTCGGAATACGGCAATTCTGTTGGAATTGGATTTGATACCGTGTTTTTCCAGTATTTGGCTATACTTATTCATAGGTTTTTGGGTACCGGGTCATAATCAAATGTGCCTCAGGGATGGCATTTGGCTAATCTTTTTATTCCCAGCCAAAGTCCCTTGACTATGCAATGGTCATTTATCGCATGAATCATATAATTGGAACAGGTAGGTTCATGTCTGCACGACGAGGGGAACGAAGGGCTGATGAACCATTGATAACGTCTGATGGGAAATATGAAATTCTCCCTGATCATTCTTCAAAGTCTTTATAGAGCATACTTGGTTGAATTCCTTTATTATTCTGATACTTTCCCGAACTGTAGGGCTCAAACGGTTTGGAGATATCATGGTAATAAATCTGGCAGATTTCCACTCCGGCATAAATGCGTATGGGCTGTACACAGAAAATCTCAAGCGTCCAATACCCACTGAATCCCACGTCGCCAAATCCAGCTGTAATGTGGACAAAGAGGCCTAACCTTCCAACCGAAAACCTTCCTTCCAGCATTGGAACCAGGTTTTCCGTTCGGGTAAATTCAATCGTTTTACCCAAATATAGGCGATGGGGCTCCAAGATAAGTCCATCATTTGGAATAATGATCTCTCTGGTTTTATGTGATTTCTTCATATCGAGAATATTCTCCTCGTAGATCAGAAGTTTATTATCACATTGGAGATTATAACTATTTGGGTTGAGCCTTGAGTCTTCGAAGGGATTAATGAAAATGTCCCTACCCAACCGATTTTTGATTTCCAATCCACTTAAAATCATATCAACCAGATATATTTTCAGCATGTGTAACCTTATCCAGGATTTTTTCAAGACCTTTCCGTTCAATATCCCTCCCTATAAACACCAGCATCAACGGCGGATTTTTTTCTTTTTCCGGATAGCTTTTGAAGGAAAGTTTGTTACCTGTTGACTGGACCAAAACAGGCTTTTCCTCACCCTTCAACTTTACAAATCCCTTGATTCTGTAAATCTGATGATAATGCAGAAAGATGGTCATGGAAAGGGATACATACAGTTGGCTTTTTTCAAACTCTTTGGGAACCTCTATGGCTATACTTTTCATACGGTGACCGGGTTTTGCTTTGATCTCCTCTTGTACAAGTTCTCTGGAAAAGTTTAAGTCAGAATTATCCTTTAAAATATTCAGATCAAATATGCCAAATTCCGATCTGACAATTTTCGAGAAAGGATTGATATTGGAAATGATGCTTTTTATATTTTCTATGTAGGACTGTTGGACCAGGTCACATTTATTGATCAGCACAAGATCTGCAGCGACTATCTGTCGGTACATTTCCGGTACTTCTTCAATTCGATCTTCAAAATTTTCAGCATCTACCAAACAAATTATCTGCTTGAGTTCATAGTATTTCATCACATCATCCCGCTTAAAAATAGAGGCCAACTGACCGGCATCTGCCACACCGGATGCTTCAATAAATAAATTATCGGGTTGTTTTTCGGCCTGTATCAATTGGGCCAAAACTTCTACCAATTCCCCATCAAGAGAACAGCAGATGCAACCATTGTTAAGCTCAAAAAGTTGGATGTAGTTGTTGGCCACCAAAGAACCATCTACTGAAACTTTACCAAATTCATTTTCTACAACGTAATTCAGTCTATTCCTTTCTGAACCTAACAGGTAATTTAGAAGGGTAGTTTTCCCTGAACCTAAAAATCCCGTGAGGATGTAGGTTTTTATGGTTTTATTATGCGTCATTTTATCAAATTCAATGCAATATAAAAGATATATATTTTATATTGCAACATTATTGCATAAAACACAAAAATGTTTTATCGCCTCGGTTTGAATTTTAGTTCTTTTTTTTCTAAAACCACATAGGCACCTTCTTACAGGTAATGAAGATTGTAACTCCATAGAAAAAATCAATCTAGAATTAATCTAAATAATCTTGAATTTTAATTCCGGTAACTTACATTTGAGCTATCAATAATGATTCTAAATAAATATAATCCTGACATGTATCCGTATGTCTTTCTTGTTGATGCTATTCGGATGCCAAGCCTCAAATGAAGAAGACAACGGTTGTCAGGTAGATGTAATACAATTGATCTTAAGGTAATTAATTGATAGCAACAAGTCCTGGGTCCGGTAGGCATGTCTTATTTAACTGGGTTTAAACTGACTGATTACAAGAAACCTATCGGATACCAGGCACTAATTAAATAAAAAAGCATATGGGAAATTGTCAAAGTATATTACTGGCTGAAATTCCGGACAGTAATGTCACCAAATGTTTACAGTCTGGAATCATCCGATGGTACTTCAACAATCTCATGGTGGCCTTTCAGGAAAAGGACTTTATAACCTTTTCCAAATCATTCGCCAGAATAGATTTTGAGCAAAATGGTTGGAATACGGGGGAGGGCGGGCGATTTGTTGTGATCAACACGCCACATCAGGACATTCAGTTCGTTTTTAAAGAATATGAACATCAAAAGCTCTGCTTGCTGTTTGATAAATCCAGGGCTGAGCTGGAAATCCTTCATATCAAAAACAATTAACTTTTTAATTTTTAGGGGAGGGAATTGACGTAAAACCCTCCCCATTTTCCAAATGCAACATGGACTGTAACCAACAAATACTTGTCGAAACGGATGCTTTTTCCAGTACGCTTTGCAGCACATGCGGATTAGTGCATATAAACGATGGTATTTACAGTTTTGGATTTACTATTCCTGCATTTAAGGAATGGGGACGGCAGATTTTAAATCTCGATTATGATCAT